>NZ_JBRJGP010000005.1:0-237923 GCF_053628555.1 Roseovarius sp. MBR-79
AAAGCCTGACAGGAAAGGCGCTCGCGCCGCATTTGGAACAGCCATTTCTGCGCTCGCAAACGTTAGTTTTTCCACACAATCGGCCTGAAGGGGACGTTGGGGGAGCCGCGCATCGGCGGGCCGCGGTGCGGCGATCCAACGTTCGTTTGGCAGCACTTTATCGTGCCAAATCCGAAAAACCTCATGGCATGGCGCTGGTTGCAGCCAAATCGCCGTGCCGGGGGGCGGCCCGGCGATGCGCGGCGGCGCGCCAAGGCGCGCCTCGATTCCGCGCAAGGGGGCTTTGCCGTCAACGTCCCCTTCAGGCCAGTTGCGATCCGCCCCCCCATAACCCCGGCATCATGAGCCGCCTCTTGCCAATCGCCCCGTGACGGGCCACGAAAGGGCCATGGACGGCCATGCATTCACCCTTGCGGGCGCCACGCTCACGGCCCTGCCCTCGGGCGCGCTCTATTGGGAGGCGCGCAATCTTCTATGCGTCTCGGACCTGCATCTCGGCAAGGCGCTGCGCCGCGCGCGCGCCGGAGAGCCGCCCCTGCCCCCCTACGAGACGCGCGACACGCTGACCCGGTTCGAATCGGACCTGCGCCGCACGGGCGCGGCCACGGTGATCTGCCTCGGCGACAGTTTCGACGACACGCTAGCCGCCCGCGCCCTGCCCGAGGCCGAACGGCTCTGGATCGCGAAATTGCAGGCGGGCCGCCGCTGGGTCTGGATCGAGGGCAATCACGATCCCGGCCCGGTGGCCCTTGGCGGCGCGCATCTGGCCGAACTGCCCGAACCGCCGCTGACGTTTCGCCACATCGCAAGGCCGGGGCAATCGGGAGAGATATCCGGGCATTACCACCCCAAGATGCGGCTTGCGCTGCGCGGCCAGTCGATCAGCCGCCCGGCCTTTCTGATCGACAGCGACCGGGTGATCCTGCCCGCCTATGGCACCTATACCGGCGGGCTGAGTTGCGAGGATGCTGCCCTGACCGGCCTCATGCGCGCAGAGGCGCTTGCCGTGCTCACCGGCCACAAGACCCACGTCCTGCCGATGCGCGCGCGCCGTTGAGCGTGGGTCATTCGCCCTTGCGGGCGACCTCGTTCACCGCCGATTCGGGCGTTTCGACAGCGGCGCGCGCGGCGTCACTCTCATAGCTGGCCCAGGGCCGGTCAGAGCCGGTGGGCGGCAGGTCTTCGGGCTTGTGCCCCAGATGCAGATGCACCTTTGCAATGAAATGCCCGGTGATCGGCGCGGTCAGGAACAGAAACAGCGTGATCATCAACTCGTGAAACGAAAACCGCCCCAGCACGAATTCGAAATAGAGCATCGAGGCGATGAGCGCGCCCCCCACCCCCAGCGTCGTCGCCTTGGTCGGCGCATGCAGGCGCATCATCGGATCGGGCAGCTTGATGATCCCGATGGAACCCACGAGACCGAAGATGCCGCTGATCACGAGGCTGGCCGAGATGAGGATATCAACGATCATGGCACGCCCCTATTCGATGATGTCGCCGCGCAGCAGATAGCGCGTGTAGGAGACAGTGGAGATGAAACCGGTCATGGCAATGAGCATCGACGCCTCGAAATAGACCGCCGTCCCCTCAAGGATGCCGAACAGAGCCAGAAGTGCGATGGCGTTGATCACCATCGTATCGAGCGCGAGGATACGGTCGCCCACGGTGGGCGCGGTTACGATCCGGTAGATATTGAGCAAAAGCGCCAGACCGAAACAGCCGAAGGCGAAGGTGAGGGCATATCCGATCATTCGAAAATCTCCATCAGCCGACGCTCGTAGCGCGCCTTGATCTCGTCGCGCACCGCCTCGGGGTCCGGCGCATCGAGGCAATGCACCAGAAGGCTGCGCCCGTCCGCCGACAGATCGCTCGACACCGTGCCGGGCGTCATTGTGATCGTGCCCGCAAGCACGGTGATCGCCTCGGGCGTTTTCAGGTCCAGCGGGATCGTCACCCATGCCGGCCGCGTGTTTGCATTGGCCTTGAAGAGGATGATCATGGCCACCTGTACATTGGCCACGCAGATATCCCACAGCACCAGCAGGACGTATTCCACGATCCGCGGGGCCGAGCGCAGGCGCGGCGTGTTGGGCCAGTAAGGTGCCGTAACCAGCGGGATGAGCACGCCCAGGATCGTCCCGAGCAGCAGGTTGCCGGGTGTCACCTTGTTGACCAGCATCTGCCAGACCACGATCAGCAAGAGCGTGAGATAGGGATGGGGCAGGATCTTGTGCATCATCTCGGTTCCTCCCTAGCCCTGACCCAGAACGGCGGCAATATAGACGGCGGGCGCATGGAGCTGCGCCGCCGTCGCGTCCAGATAGCGCATCACCGGCCCCGCGAGCGCCGACAGCGCCACGATCCCGCCCAGAAGCGTGAAACAGGCCACCAGCGGCAGGGCGGGCTGCGGTGCGGGGGCCTCGGCACCCTCGACGCTCTCGGTGCTCTCGGTGGTTTTCCAGAACACCACGCTGCCCGCCTGCGCCATCCCGAGGATCGCCACCAGCGAGGTGCCAAGGATCATCGCCCAGATCAGCCAGACCTCGGCCATGTCGCGCGTGGCGTCAAGCACCAGAAGCTTGCCGATGAAGCCCGAGAGCGGCGGCATCCCGGCGGTGGCGATGGCCGCCCCGAACCAGAGCGCGGTGACAATGCCATGCTGCGCCAGACGCGGCCCCGGCACCAGCGCACCCGCCGTGGCCCCGCGCCGCTCGCGCACCAGATCGACCACGAGAAAGAGAAGCGCGCCCGCCAGCGTCGAATGGATGGCGTAATAGAGCGCCGCCGCCGTCGATGCCTCGGTAAAGCCCGAGATGGCGATGAGGAGCGTCCCCATGGAGCCGATGGCGGCAAAGGCCGCCAGCCGCCCCAGCCGCCGCGCGCCCAAGACCCCGATCATCCCCACGGCCAGCGTCATGAGCGCGCCGTAAAGCAGGATCTTGTCGATCAGCGCCGCCGTCGCGTCGAGGTCAGGGCCGAAGATCAGCGTGTAGAAGCGCAGGATCGCATAGGCCCCCACCTTGGTCATGATGGCAAAGAGGGCCGCCACCGGTGCCGGGGCCTCGGCATAGGTGTTGGGCAGCCAGAAATGCAGCGGCAACAGCGCGGCCTTGATCGCAAAGACCAGAAACAGCAGCATCGCGCCCACGCGCAAGAGCGCGCTGTCATCGGTGGGTATTTCCGCCGCACGCTCGGCCAGGTCGGCCATGTTGAGCGTGCCCGTGACCGCATATATCGTGCCGAGCGCGAACAGGAACAGGGTCGAGCCGAGCAGGTTGTAGATCACGTATTGCACGCCCGCCTTGAGCCTGCGCGCCCCGCCCGCATGGATCATCAGCCCGTAGGAGGCAATCAGCAGCACCTCGAAGAACACGAAGAGGTTGAAGGCGTCGCCGGTGAGAAACGCACCGCAAATGCCCATGAGCTGAAACTGCCAGAGCGGGTGAAAATTGCGCCCGCGCGCATCCCAGCCGGTGCCGATGGCGTAAAGCAGCACGACAAGCGCCAGCGCCGCCGTCAGCGCCACCATCACCGCCGACAGCCGGTCGAGCACCAGCACGATGCCGAAGGGCGCGGGCCAGTTGCCAAGCTCGTAAACCTCGACCGCGCCGGTCCCGGCATGGATCAGCAGGCCAAGCGCCACGGCCAGCAACGCAACGCACCCCGCCACCGAAAAGACGCGCTGCAACCCGATATGGTAGCGCATCGCCAGCGTCAGCACCGCCGCGAGGATCGCGGGCAACAGCACGGGAACAACGATCCAGTGGTTCATGCGCCGCTCTCCCGCTCGGTGCTGTCCTCGGGCGGCAGGGTCACATCGTCGTCGCGCGCGGTCAGATAGGCCCCAAGCGCCATCATCACCACCACCGCCGTCATGCCGAAGGAAATCACGATCGCCGTCAGCACAAGCGCCTGTGGCAACGGATCGGTATAGGTCTCGACCCCGTCGCGCAGCACCGGCGGCGCGTTCACCACCAGCCGCCCGGTGGCAAAGAGGAAATAGTTGACCGCATAGGTCAGCAGCGCCAGCCCGAGAATGACCGGGAATGTCCGCAGCCGCAGCACAAGGTAAAGCCCCGCCGCCGTCATTACCCCGATTGCGCTTGCCATCAGGAGTTCCATGTCACCTGCCCTCCTCCGCGTCGCGCGTGGGGTCGATATCCATCGGTTCCACGTTCACGGTCTCGCCCGCGCGCCGCGCCATGCTCGACAGGCTCTGAAGCGCCAGCATCACCGCGCCCAGCACGGTCAGGAACACACCCACGTCGAACGCCATCGCCGTGGCCCATTCAAACTCCTCGATGGGCGGGAAATGCAGATAACCGTAATCCGACGTGAGGAACGGCCGCCCGGCAAGCCAGGCACCGATCCCCGTCACCGTGGCGATCAGCACGCCGATGCCGATGGTGGCGTGATAGGTCACGCGTTGCCGCGCTTCGGCCCAGGCAAAGCCCGAGGCCATGTATTGCATGAGGAACGCAATCGCCACGACCAGGCCGGCGATGAACCCGCCCCCCGGCTCGTTATGCCCGCGCAGAAAGATATAGGCCCCCACCATCAGCGAAATCGGCATCATCACCCGCGTCGCCACCACCATCATCAGCGGGTGGCGGTCACCCGCCTCGGGCAGCGCCGGTTGATCCCAGTTCGCAAGCCACCGCCCGCCGGCACCGCGCAGCACCGCCTCGGTCAGCGCGAAGATCACCAGCGCGGCAATGCCCAGCACGATGATCTCGCCATAGGTATCAAAGCCCCGGAAATCCACAAGGATCACGTTGACCACATTGGTGCCGCCGCCGCCCTTGTAGGAATTGGCGAGGTGAAAGGCCGAAATGCTCTCGGCGGCGAAATCGCGCACCAGAATGGCATAGGTCAGCCCCGTCACGGCGGCCCCCCCAGCGAGCGCGATCACCGCATCGCGCGCGCGCCGCCCCGGCGTGCTCTCCACCGGCGTCTCGCGCGGCAGGAAGTTGAGCGCCAGAAGCAGCAGGATGATCGTCACCACCTCCACCGAGATCTGCGTCATCGCCAGATCCGGCGCCGAGAAATAGACGAATGCCAGCGACACCATCAGCCCCACGACGCCAATCAGCACCAGCGCGGTGAAGCGCGCGCGGTGATAGATCACCAGCAACCCGGTCGCCACGACCAGCAGCAGCCAGCCGATCGCCGGGACCGGCGTGATCGGGATCATCTCGCGCGTCGGCGGCCGCAATCCACCGCCCTGCCACGCCAGCCAGCCCGCCGCCAGCACCGCCACGCTGAACACCGCCGCGTTGCGCATCAGCGCGCCGTTGTGCAGCCCGTCCGTCAGCGCGGTCGAGAGCGCGGTCGCCCCCCGCGTCACCGCGTCGAACATCACCTTGGCCTCGGGGCGCGGCACGGCGTTCCACATCCGCATCGAGGGGCCATGCAGCGCCAGCAGCAAAAGCCCGCCCAGAACCGCGACCACCGACATCCAGAAGGCGGGCACCAGCCCGTGCCAGTGATATATTTTCACGTAAGGCTCCGCCCCGGTCACCGCCGCAGCCGCCACCCGCACCAGATCACCGGCGAAGGTCATCGGCATCAGCCCGATCAGCACCACCAGCACGGTCAAAAACGCAGGCGCGGCCCACATGCCGAAACCCGGATCATGCGGCTTGGCGGGGTAATCGGTCCGCTTCGGGCCAAGGAACACATGCGCGATATAGCGCAGCGAATAGGCCACCGAGAAAAGCGCGCCGAGCGTGGCCACCGCCCCCATCAGCCAATGCGGCCCGAACCACTGCGTATGCGCCACCTCCTCCAGCATCATTTCCTTGGACAGGAACCCGTTGAGCGGCGGGATCCCCGCCATCGACAGCGCCGCCACCGTGGCGATGGTAAAGGTGATCGGCATCAGGTGCCGCAGCCCCCCCAACCGCTTGATATCACGGGTATGCGCTTCGTGATCCACAATACCGGCGGTCATGAAGAGCGCCGCCTTGAACGTGGCATGGTTGATGATGTGAAACACCGCCACCATCGCCGCCGCCTTGGTGCCAAGGCCCAGAAGCATGGTGATAAGGCCCAGATGCGAGACCGTCGAAAACGCCAGAAGCGCCTTGAGATCGTCCTTGAAGAGCGCGATCTTGGCCCCGATCACCATTGTAATCAGGCCCGTCGTCGCCACGATCCAGAACCATTCCGGCGTCCCCGCCAGCACCGGCCACATCCGCGCCATCAGGAACAGCCCCGCCTTCACCATCGTGGCCGAATGGAGATAAGCCGAGACCGGCGTGGGCGCGGCCATGGCGTGCGGAAGCCAGAAGTGGAACGGGAACTGCGCCGATTTGGTGAAACAGCCCAGAAGGATCAGGATAAGCGCGGGCAGATACATCGGGCTGGCCTGAATGGCGTCCTTCTGCGTCAGGATCACGCTCAGGTCATAGCTTCCGGCGATGTTGCCCAGGATCAGCATCCCCGCGATCATCGCAAGGCCGCCCATGCCCGTGACCGTCAACGCCATCCGCGCGCCCTGACGGCCCTCGGGCAGATGTTTCCAGTAGCCGATGAGCAGGAAGGACGAGAGCGATGTCAGCTCCCAGAACACCAGCAAAAGCAGGATGTTGTCCGAAAGGACAATCCCCACCATCGCCCCCTGGAACAAGAGCAGATAGGTATAGAACTGACCCATCGGATCCTCGCGCGACAGATAAAACCGCGCATAGAGAATGATCAGCAGGCCGATGCCAAGGATCATGCCCGCAAACAGAAGCCCCAGCCCGTCGAGCATGAAATTGACGTTGAGCCCCAGCGAGGGCAGCCACTCGATGCCAAAGGTCAGCACCTCGCCGCGCATCACCGAGGGCGCACAGATGAGCAGGAAGATCAGCGCAAGGATCGTCGGCAAGGCGGTAAAGGCGGCACAGGTATTGCGCCCCGCCTGAATCATCAGCCCTGGCAGGAGCGCGCCCAGAAACGGCAATGCCGCGATGATCGGCAACAACCCTGCGACGGTCTCCATCACGCCCTGCCCCCTGTCGTGTTCTCCGGGTCCGCTCGCGCATCGCGTGGCGGCCCTTTCCTCTTGTTGTCGGTAATATATGGACAGGTGCCGGGGCAACAAGCCGATTCCGACCGTTTTTCCGGGTATTCCGCGTGGCCTGCGCTCAGGCCGCCCGCGCCATCGCCAGCGTGATCGCCTCGAAATGCCGCAGCACCGGCCAGACAGGCCGGGAATGTTCGGGCAGGCGCGCGCGGTCGAAGCCCGCGAGAAGCGTCCGCGCCACCACCTCCGGCTTGCGCCGCATCCGTCCCAGATAGAGGCTTTCGGTGATCGTGCCCGCAACCTCGATCTCGTCATGTTCGGGCAGGATCAACCCGTGATAGCACACCAGCGGCCCGCCCTCGGCGCGCACCGCCGAAAAGCCGTTGACCAGATGCCGCGCGGGCACCAGAACCGCCTCCTGACCGAACAGATATTCCACGTCAGACCCCCGGATCACCAGTCGCTGATGCGGGGCCACGATGATATCCGCGCGCAACCCGAAATAGGGCGCGCGCAGCCGCACCGGGGCAAAGCTGCCCAGCGCGGGCACGGTGCAGGCCAGGGATTGGAGCACCGGCACCGCCGCGCTGCCCGCCCCGCGCACAAGATCCCCGCGCCGCAGTTTTCCGACATGGACATAGCCGTGTGGCACACCCACCGGCACCAGCCCGCCCAGCCCCGGCATCGGCCCGACCGGCTCGACCGCGTCGGAAAGCGCGGCAAAGATCACCTGCCCGTCCATCTGCCGTTGGCGCGGATCGGTGAACACGGTGCGCAGATCGGCCAGCGGCATCGGGTGCGGCGGCGCCAGCGTGACCGAGGTCATCCCCAGCACATCGGGCCGCTCCAGCGTGAGCCGCCCCCAGCGCGCGGGCGCGTCCCAGCTATAGGTGATGCGCAGGCTCTCGCTGCGGTCATCGGGGCGAAACGGCAAGGTGGCATGGCGCAGATCGCCCGCCTGATTTTCCACCAGCACGATCCCCCCAGACGGCAAAAGCTGAAGCGAGAAACTGCCCGCCCAGGGATGCGTGCGCCCGAAGGCCAGAAGCGTTAGCGGTTGCCGCTCGATCGCAGGGCGCGTCTCGATCATCAGCGTGCCGCGCGGCAGGAGCGCGTCGGGTCCGGGCAGCGGACCGGGGTCGACCGACCCGAGCCCGGCGGCGTTGAACTGCCCCCCCTCTCGCGTGCTGAGCGCGATCCAGCCCATTCAGGCCGCCCGTCCCGCCAGAAGCCGTGCCTCGAAGGGGCGCAACATGCGCCGCGCGGCGGGGCTGTAGCCTGCGCCGGTCGCGGGGTCGATCTCGGGGAACAGCGCGCAGATCTCGGCCACGATCCCGGCCTCGAAGCTGCGCGCGGTCTGTGGCCCCGGCAGAAAGCTTTCGGTCAGAAGACCCTCGGACCAGATCAGTTGATGCCGGTCGAAGAGCAGATGCACATAGTCGACCTCGCCCCCCTCGATCCGTCGCACCGAGCGGTCATTCACCAGATCGCGCGCCGCGACCAGAACCTCGCCCTCACCGAACAGAAGTTCGGCAAGGCTGTCGCGGATCAGAACCCGGTGCAGCGGCGAGAGCCGCAGCGCACCGTGCCGCCCGAATGTATCGGGCGCTATGGCGATGGGGGCAAAGGCCCCCGTCGCCGCCACCCGCCGCGTGCCGATCCAGCGCAGCGGTTGCGCGCCCTCGTCCTTGGTCAGCACCAGATCGCCGGGACGAAGCGCCTCTACCGCCACCTCGCCATGGGGCGTGCGGATGCGCGTTCCGGCCACGAAACAGGGCACCGAATCCACGGTGACAAAGCCGACATCGCTCACGCCCGTGCTGCTTGCGACCCCGTAGGTGAAGCTGAACACTTCGGTATCACCATCACCGACCACCGTCACCGTGCCATCGGCATTGAGCTGAAGCTGTTGACCCGAGTTGAGCGTGACGATATCGCCCGCCGCCACCGCCTGCCCGTTGAGATGGGTGATGGTCAGCGTGCCCGCAGTGTTGTTGATGTCATTGCCCAGCAGGTCCAGCACGCGCGAGCCATCGGGAAACAGCGTCGTGCTGTCATCCGTCGCCACCAGCGTGGTCTGCACGCTGTCGGCGGCAATGAGCACGGTCGAATCGTAATTCGCATCGGTCACGTCGGCGATGCCGATACGGATGGAATTCACCTCGCCGGAATTGACCGGAATGGTCAGCGTCAGCGTCAGGGTAAAGCCATCCATCTCGGTGTTGAACTGATCGCCGGTATTGTCCTGAAAGAGGTTGGGGGCCGATCCGGCGTTCAGATTGTTGGGATCGATATCGCCGTCGCCGATCGAGAGCGGCACCTGCGTGCCGTTGATCCAGACGCCGAAGAAATCCTGGAACGCGCCGACGGCGAATTCGGGAAACTCCTCCGAGGCAAAGACGAACTGCATCGTCATGACATCGCCCGTGGGGATGAAATCCACGTCAAGGAAGGCCGCGTCGAAGGTGGGTGCCCCGGCGGCGGCGTTGAAATCGGCCACGCCGTTCGGGCCGTTGGAATCGGTCGTGGTGCTGGTGCTCAGGTTCGACTGGAAGAAGTTGTTGTTGGTAAAGCCCCGAAGATCGCCGGTCGAGAACATCACGCCCGTGTCGCCCGGCACCACGCCGGGTGAAATCGCATTGCCGTTCGTATAAATCCCCGAAGAGTCGCGGTCACCCGTGTAGGAGGCGTCGATGACCTGCACACCGTCGCCGAATATCGTCTCGGCCATCTGCATGGCCGATGCGTTTCGGCTGATCGGAATCTCTACGCCTGCAACCATGCCTGCCCACCTCGTCTACGTGAGGCAGCGCCACAGTCGGCCCTCGGGCCTTGTCGGAAAGGGGCCGCGCGCACGGGTTGTCCCGCGTGCCTGCCGCTCTGTTCCTTGGGCCATCGCGTCCGGTTTTCCGGATCACGTCGGCCCGCCTGCGATTGCTTTTGCCCTGCCTCGGGTTTGTTATTCCTGCCATGATAGCAAACCCTTCCAGCGCCGTTAAGGTTTATTCGCAGCCCCGCCGCATTTGCACCCGCCCGCGATCCGCGCTAGCCAAGGCGCATCAGATGAAAGGTTGCCCCATGCCCGCCGCCCCGCTCGACCCTGTGCGCCTCACCGCCGATCTCATCCGTTGCCCCTCGGTCACGCCCGAGGAGGGCGGCGCGCTGCGGCTGCTGGAGGGGGTTCTGTCGGAGGCGGGCTTTGCCTGCACCCGCGTGGACCGGGGCGGCATCGCCAATCTCTTTGCCCGCTGGGGCGACAAGGGCGCGGCGCGCAGCTTCGGCTTCAACGGTCATACCGATGTGGTCCCGGTGGGGGATGCGGGCGCCTGGTCCGTGCCCCCTTTCGGCGGGGTCGAGCGTGACGGCGTGCTCTACGGGCGCGGGGCCACCGACATGAAATCCGGCGTTGCCGCCTTTGCCGCCGCAGCGGTGGATTTCGTCCGGCAGACGCCCCCCGACGGCGCGGTGATCCTCGCCATCACCGGCGATGAGGAGGGCGACGCCACCGACGGCACCACCGCCCTGCTCGACTGGATGGACGCGCAAGGCGAGCGCATGACCGCCTGCCTTGTGGGAGAGCCCACCTGCCCCGCACGCATGGGCGAGATGATCAAGATCGGGCGGCGCGGCTCGCTCTCGGCCTTTTTCACGCTGACCGGGGTGCAAGGCCATTCCGCCTATCCGCATCGCGCCTGCAACCCGCTGCCCGCCATGGCGCGGCTGATGGACCGGCTGGCCTCGCATCCCCTTGATGAGGGCACCGCGCATTTCGACCCTTCGACGCTTGCCATCGTCACCATCGACACCGGCAACCCCGCCACCAACGTGATCCCGGCGCAGACCCGCGCCACCGTCAATATCCGCTTCAACGACGCCCATGACAGCGGGTCGCTCATCGCCTGGATGCAGGGCGAGCTAGACCGCGTGAACACCGACTTCGGCACCACCGGCGAATTGACGGTCAAGGTCTCGGGCGAGAGCTTCCTCACCCCCCCCGGCGCGCTCTCGGATCTCGTCGCCCGCGCGGTCGAGGCCGAGACCGGCATTGCGCCGGTGCTCTCGACCACGGGGGGCACGTCGGACGCGCGCTTTGTCAAGGATCACTGCCCGGTGGTGGAGTTCGGCCTTGTCGGCCAGACGATGCACCAGGTGGATGAGCGCGTGGAGGTGGCGCAGATACACCAGTTGAAGGCCATTTATGCCCGCATCCTGCGCGACTTCTTTGCATGAGGCACGCCACCCTTGTCGTGATGGTGAAAGAGCCGCGACCGGGCCGCGTCAAGACGCGGCTGGGGCGTGATCTGGGCATGACCGCCGCGGCGTGGTGGTTCCGTCACCAGGTCGCGCGCCTCTTGCGCCGGATCGAGGATCCGCGCTGGCGGCTGATCCTTGCCGTCAGCCCCGACCGCGCCGGGCTGACAAGCCGTGTCTGGCCCGCCCATCTGCCCCGCGTGCCGCAGGGCGCGGGCGATCTGGGCGACCGGATGGGGCGCCTGTTCCGCAGCCTGCCGCCGGGGCCGGTCTGCATCATCGGGGCCGATATTCCGGGCATCGAGCGCCATCATGTCGCCCGCGCCTTCGCCTCCCTCGGGGGCCATGATGCGGTGATCGGCCCCGCACCTGATGGCGGCTACTGGCTCATCGGGCTGAGGCGAACCGCCGCCGTGCCCGCCCGCCTCTTCGAGGGGGTGCGCTGGTCGGGGCCACATGCCCGCACCGACACCCTGCGCAGTCTCGGCTCGGCCCGCGTTGCGCTGACCGATACGCTCCGCGATGTGGATGAGGCGCGCGACCTGCAACCAATGATGCGAGACCCGCAACCGGCGGGATGAACGGGCCGCTTCCGTGACGGCATGACCGGCCCGATGGCCCGGGCAAGGGTCACGCCCTCCGGTTCAGATCCCCCAGGCGGCGCATTTGCGATCCACCGTCTTGCGCGCGACCCCAAGGCGGCGTGCGGCCTCGGCCCGGTTGCCGCCGCAGGCATCGAGCACGGCCATGATGTGGCGCTGCTCCACCAGTTCCAGCGTCTCGATGGCTTCAACGCCGGTCACGCGCCCCTCGCCCGCGAAATCCGGTGGAAAACCCCCAAGGATGACCGAGCGCTCGATCAGATTGCGCAATTCGCGCACATTGCCGGGCCAGTCGTAGCGGCTCAGCTTCAACAGGACCTGCTCGTTGAGCTCCAGCGCGGGCATCCCCAGAACCTTGGCGAATTCGCTCATGAAGAACGCGGCCAGTTCCCCGATATCCTCCTTGCGATCCTTGAGGGCGGGCATCGCCACATTGACCACGTTGATGCGGTGATAGAGATCGGCGCGGAACCGGCCCGCCTGCACCGCCGCCTCCAGATCGGCGTTGGTGGCGAAGAGAAAACGCAGGTCGAGCGGCATCTCGCGCTCTGAGCCCAGCGGACGGATGCGCCGGTCCTCCAACACGCGCAGAAGTGCCGCCTGCACCGTCTCGGGCAGTTGCGCCACCTCGTCGAGCAAAAGCGTGCCCCCCTCGGCATGGAACAGCAACCCATCCTTGCGCCGCCGCCCGTCCTCGATCACGCCGAACAACTCTTCGGCAATATGGTCGCCCGAGATCGCCGCGCAGTTCACCGCCACAAAGGGCTTGTCCGCCCGCTTGGAAAGCGCGTGCAGCGTGCGCGCGGCCACTTCCTTGCCGGTGCCGCTTGCGCCCGTGAACAGCACCGAGGTCGGCATCGGCGCGAGGCGCGCCAGTATCTCGCGCACCTGCCGGAGCGCCGGGGAATGCCCCAGCAGCCGCCCGCGCGCCGTGCCACCGCCGCCCGATAACTCGTGGCGCAGCAGGTAATTGTCGCGCGCCAGATATTTGCGGTCGAGCGCGCGCGCCACCGCGTTCAGGATCTGGTTGGCGCGAAACGGCTTGAGCACGAAATCCGTGACCCCCGCCCTCAACGCCTTGATCGCCGTTTCCAGATCGGCATAGGCGGTCATCAGGATCGTCTCGGCGAACAGCCCCACCCGGCGCTGGTCCTCCAGCCAGTCAAGTCCGGTCCTGTCGGGCATGATGTTGTCGAGAATGAGCAGATCGAAATGCGCCTGATCGAGGATTTCGCCCGCCTCGCGGCACGATCGCGCCTGTTCCACATGGCGACAGCGCGGCCCCAGCGTCTTGATCAGGAAATTGCGCATCCCCGGCTCGTCGTCGATGATGAGCACGGCGGCGCGCGCAAGGTTTTCACCGTAATCGTCGCGCGGCGTATCGGCCCTGGCGATGGCGCGGGGCGTCATTACCGTCCGTCACCAAGGCGCACGGCGTCGCTCGCGCGGGTTGCCTCGACCGTATAGCCCAGTTCGCGCAACGCCCAAGGAGCGGCGGCGGCGATCACGGCACAGGCCACGAAGGCGGCAAGCATGGCTTTCATTGTCGTGTCTCTCCTGTTTCATCGGGTGGCGCGGCGCAGATAGGCGATGAGGTCCTCACGGTCCTGCGCCCCGGTAATGCGTTGCATCGGCATCTTGGAGCCGGGGATGTAGTGGTCCGGACCCAGATCGAAGAGCGCGTCGATGCTCTGATCGTTCCAGACAATATCGGAATTGGCAAGGATGGGCGAGTAGGGATAATCCGGCACCGTCCCCGCCGCGCGCCCGAAAAGGCCGTGAAGGCTCGGCCCCGCCTTGCGCGAGGGCGGCGGCGTGAGCGCGTGGCAGATCGAGCATTTGCGCATGAATTGCCGCTCGCCATTCTCCATCTCCTCGGGCGGACGCAGGAAGCTGTGCTCGGCCTCGCCCGCCGGGTCGAAACCGTCGAGCAGCGCCACGGGCCAGCCATAGACCACCTCCGGCAGCCCGCCGGCATAGAGCATCGCCCCGTCGGGCGAGAACGCCAGCGCCCAGACCGGCCCCCGCTCCATGGCCTTGAAATCACGGGTGATGGTCCATGCGCGCGTGTCGATCACCATGATATAGCCATGCCCGTCCCCGGCGGCGAGTTGGCCCGACCCCTCGTGATGCACCAGCGCCAGCACGGGCCGCCGGTCGAGCGTGAAATCGGCGATCTCGGCCCCGGTCTCGGGGTTGACCACCCGCGTTGCGCCATCGACCGCGCCGAAAGCGATCCACGCATCCCCCGGCCCCACGACCAGTTCGTTGATGCCAAAGCCCTGATCGACAAGCACGCGGGAAACCGCCTCGTCCTCTTGCCAGGGCCACACCCGCAACGTGCCATCGGCGGAGGTGGAAAAGAGCCGCGTCCCGTCGCGGGCAAACCCCACATCTGTCACCGGGGCGTCATGGCCCTTGAGAAAGCGCGGCGCACCGCCCTGCGCGGGCCACAGACCGATCGAGCCATCCCAGCTTGCCGAGGCGATCCACGCCCCGTCAGGCGAGACGGCAACCGAGGCCACCTTGCCCTGATGCCCCTCGAGCCGCGTTGCCGCGCCGCTTTCGCGGTCCCAGAGGAGCACGTCGAAATCGTCGCCGCCCGAGACGAACCGGCCCTCGTCCAGAGGTGCCACCGCGACCGCCGCCGCCGCGTGCCCCTCGAACCAGCGCGGCACGCGCCCCTGCCAAAGACCCACGGAATTGTCGAAGCTGGCCGAGATCACCGCCCCGCCCGGCAGCATGGCCAGCCCCATCACAGGCCCGCCATGCCCCTTGAGCGTGGTGAAGTCCTGCGCCGCGGCCGGGACCGCGGCCAGACACCAGAGCACCGCAATCCATCCGCGCATGATTTCACTCGGCGGGATGCGCGGCCTTGCCGTGATCCGGCGCATGGCCCTTTTGCTGCAATTCCTCGAGCCAGAGCCCGTGATGCTCGCGCGCCCATTGTTCCTCGACCTCGCCCGAACCCATGGCGTCATAGGCCCCCTCCATGCCGACCGAGCCGATATAGATATGGGCGAGGATGATGGCGATAAGGATGAAGGCCACGATCGTATGCCAGAGCGTCGCAAGTTGCATTTCCTCATGCGGCGCAAGCATCTCTGGCAGGGGTCCAAGGCCCACGATCTGCGGCAGGCCCATGTTGTTGAGGATGACGAAGGTCTTGGCGAACATCGGCAACTCGAACGGGAAGAGCAGCGACAGGCCCGAGGCCGAAATCGACGCGCCGAAAAGGATCACCGACCAGAAGATCATCTTTTGACCCGCGTTGAATTTCCTCGCCGGCGGATGCACGCCCTTGGTGAATATCCCTCCGCCCACGGCCAGCCATTTGAGGTCGGTCCGGTTGGGGATGTTGTGCATCACCCACAAGAAGAACACCATCACGAGGCCGAGCATGAAGGCCCAGGATATATTGTTGTGGACCCATTTGGAGCCGACCGCGATGGTCGAGAAGGCTTCGTGTCCCAAGAGCGGGATGATCGCCATGCGCCCGAACAGCACCAGAAGCCCGGTGATCGCCAGCACCACGAAAGAGCCCGCCATCAGCCAATGGGCAAACCGCTCCACCGCCTGAAAGCGGGTGACGGTGCGCCCGGTCTTTTCGCCATCGATGCGGATCTTGCCTCGAACGAGGTAGAAAAGCGCCAGCAGTGCCAGCGTCCCACCGAGCAGATAGGCGCCATAGGTGGCAAGCGGCCCCTTGCGGAATTCGAGCCATTTCATGCCGCCATCCTGGATCAGCACGCGCGCCTCCGGGCCGCCTGCCGACACTTTCACATCCTCGAGCCCATAGCGCAGCGCGCGCCAGACCTCTGCATCGGACGCGCCGCCAAGCGTGCCCAACTGCCCGGCCATACCGGCCGCATCGTCGCCGCCGGTGGCGTTGCGACGAAACGAATCGTCGATCTTTTCGCCGCGCTGACGGGCAAGGATGTCGTCGAGCGTCTGGGCACCACCGGTGGCCGAGCGATCAGGCCCGGACGCCTCCGGTCGGTCCTGCGCCATGGCAGGAAGCGCGAGCAGGAAACACAAGGCCAGGCTGAGAATTGCGCGCATGATGTCCTCGATCCAGATCAGGTAGACCCGATTTCTTCAAAAGAAATCGGATCGGAAACATTTGAAGTTTCCGATTTCCATCGCGCCGATGCCGACGGTCTTGGCGACCTCCGGCATCGGCTAGGGGGCGATCAGCCGCCGCTTTGCTGTCCGTAGGCAGAACCCCAGCCCCAGGCGCCCGAGCCGAAGCCACGGGCCACGACGCGCTCGCGGTAGATGGCCGAGACCACATCGCCGTCACCGGCCAGAAGCGCCTTGGTCGAGCACATCTCGGCGCAGATGGGCAGCTTGCCCTCGGCGATCCGGTTGCGCCCATACTTCTGGAACTCGGCCTGGCTGTGATTCTCCTCGGGGCCGCCCTTGCAGAAGGTGCATTTGTCCATCTTGCCGCGCGACCCGAAATTGCCCGCCTGCGGGAATTGCGGCGCGCCGAACGGGCACGCGTAGAAGCAATAGCCGCAGCCGATGCACAGGTCCTTGGAGTGGAGCACCACGCCTTCCTCGTCCTGGTAGAAGCAATCCACCGGACAGACGGCCATGCAGGGCGCATCCGAGCAGTGCATGCAGGCCACCGAGATCGAGCGTTCACCCGGCTTGCCGTCGTTGATCGTCACCACCTTGCGGCGGTTGATCCCCCACGGCACCTCGTGCTCGTTCTTGCAGGCGGTGACGCAGGCGTTGCATTCGATGCAGCGTTCGGCGTCGCATAGAAACTTTGCTCTTGCCATGTCTCTTTCTCCTTACGCTGGCATGATCTTGCAGAGAGTGGCCTTGGTCTCCTGCATCTGGGTCACGCTGTCATAGCCATAGGTCTGGGCGGTGTTGGTCGATTCGCCCAGCACATAGGGATCGGCCCCGGCGGGATATTTGTCGCGCAGGTCCTTGCCCTCGAAATGGCCGCCAAAGTGGAAGGGCATGAAAACCACACCCGGCGCGACCCGTTCCGTGACCATCGCCATGACCTTGACCTTGGCACCTTCGGCACCCTCGACCCAGACCTGTGCGCCATCCCGCACACCAAGGTTGTTGGCGTCGCGCGGGTTGACTTCGACGAACATGTCCTGCTGCAGCTCGGCGAGCCACGGGTTGGACCGCGTCTCGTCGCCGCCGCCCTCGTATTCGACCAGACGGCCGGAGGTGAGGATGATCGGATACTCTTTCGAGAAGTCGTTCTGCTGGATCGAGGCATACATGGTCGGCAGGCGCCAGAACTTGCGGTCCTCGTAGGTCGGGTAATCCGCCACCAGGTCACGACGGTTCGTATAGAGCGGTTCGCGATGCAGCGGCACCGGGTCGGGGAAGTTCCAGACCACCGTGCGCGCCTTGGCATTGCCGAAGGGGGCGCATTCGTGCTTGATCGCCACCCGCTGGATCCCGCCCGAAAGGTCGGTCTTCCAGTTGGCTGCCGGGCCGCCCACGGCGTCTATTGCCGCGCGTTCCGCCTCGGTCAGCTCGGCATCCCAGCCCAGATCCATCAGCATCTGCATGGTGAATTCCGGGTATCCGTCCTGGATATCGGAATTCGCCGAGTAGACACCTTCGGCCAGCAGGTTGTCGCCGTCACGCTCCACGCCAAAGCGGGCGCGGAAGGTAAGACCGCCCTCGGAGACCGGTTTGGACATGTCATAAAGCACATGCGTGCCGGGATGGTTCATCTCCGGCGTGCCCCAGCAGGGCCATGGCAGACCGTAGGTGTCGCCATCGGCCGGGCCACCCACCGCGCGCAACGTGGTCTTGTCGAACGTGTGCTGGTTGGCCATGTGAAGCTTGAGCCGTTCGGGGCTCTGGCCGGTATAGCCGATGGTCCACATGCCGCGGTTGAACTCGCGGGTCACGTCCTCGATGTTCGGCTCGCCGTTCTCCTCGATGGCAATGTTGCGGAACATCCGGTCATGGAAGCCGAATTTCTCGGCAAAGAGCGCGATGATCTCGTGATCCACCTTGGACTCGAACAAGGGTTCCATCACCTTGTCGCGCCATTGCAGCGACCGGTTCGAGGCGGTGACGGAACCGCGCGTCTCGAATTGCGTCGTCGCAGGCAGCAGATAAACGCCATCGGTGCGGTCGTTCATGACGGCGGACACCGTCGGGAACGGATCGACCACGACCAGCATGTCCAGCTTTTCCATCGCGGTCTTCATTTCCTTGCCGCGTGTCTGGCTGTTGGGCGCATGACCCCAGAGCACCATGGCCCGCACATTGTTGGGCTGGTCCATGTTCTCCTTGTCCTCAAGCACGCCGTCGATCCAGCGCGACACGGGGATACCCGTGAGGTTCATCATCTTCGTGTCGCCATAGGCCGCGTCGTCGAACCGGGCCGTGAGCCAGTCCAGATCCTCTTCCCAGACGCGCGCCCAATGGGCCCAGGCCCCTGCCGACAGACCGTAATAGCCCGGCAGCGTGTCGGCCAGAACGCCAAGATCGGTCGCCCCCTGCACGTTGTCATGGCCGCGGAAGATGTTGGTGCCGCCGCCTTCCACACCCATGTTGCCAAGGGCCAATTGCAGGATGCAATAGGCGCGGGTGTTGTTGTTGCCGTTGGTGTGCTGGGTTCCGCCCATGCACCAGATCAGGGTGCCGGGCCGGTTGTTGGCCAGCGTCCGCGCCACCCGGCGAAGCTGCGATCCGGGCGCACCGGTCACGCGCTCGACCTCTTCGGGCGTCCACTTCTTCACTTCGTCCTTGATCTGATCCATCCCCCAGACACGGGTGCGGATGAACTCCTTGTCCTCCCAGCCGTTCTCGAAGATGTGCCACAGGATGCCCCAGATCAGCGCCACGTCCGAGCCCGGACGGAAGCGGACAAATTCATCGGCATGGGCCGCCGTGCGGGTGAAGCGCGGATCGCACACGATGAGCGGCGCGTTGTTCTCTTCCTTGGCCTTCAGGACGTGCAGCAAGCTGACGGGATGCGCCTCGGCGGGGTTGCCACCGATGATGAAGATCGCCTTGGAATTATGGATGTCGTTGTAGCTGTTGGTCATGGCGCCGTAGCCCCATGTGTTGGCCACGCCCGCCACGGTGGTGGAGTGACAGATCCGCGCCTGATGGTCCACGTTGTTCGTGCCCCAATAGGCCGCGAACTTTCGGAAAAGGTAGGACTGTTCGTTATTGTGCTTGGCCGAGCCGAGCCAGTAGACGGAATCCGGGCCGCTTTCCTCGCGGATCTTCATCATGCCGTCGCCGATCTCGTTGATCGCCTGTTCCCAGCTGATGCGCTTCCACTCGCCGCCCTCTTTCTTCATCGGATACTTGAGGCGGCGCTCGCCATGGGCGTGCTCGCGGACCGCGGCGCCCTTGGCGCAATGCGAGCCGAGGTTGAACGGGCTGTCCCAGCCGGGTTCCTGCCCCGTCCAGACGCCGTTCTGCACCTCGGCGATGACGGTGCAGCCGACCGAGCAATGCGTGCAGACGGATTTCACGGTCTTGACCGCCTCGTTTGCCGCGCTCTGCGCGTTCGCACGGGTGACGGTGCCCCCCATGGCCCCCATCGCGGCAAGGCCACCGATCGCCAGACCACTGCCGCGCAGGAACGCACGACGGTCAACGGACCGGCCACCGATGTCGGACAGGATACTTGTCCGCTGGGGGCGTCGCGCAACCCCGTTGGTCTTTTTCCTAAGCATGTTTCTCTCTCCTCCCTTGGCCGCTCAAAGGCCGGGCATTATGACGAACCACAGACGGTCGGGCATCACGCAACCGGTCGCCAGCGGGTATGACCTCGTCCGGGTTCAGAACCGGGCGCTGTCGAAATAGGCGCGCGTGTGCGCGGTGTCCTGCATCCGGTCGGATGCAAGGTCAGGCTCGGCGGCCTCGGCACTCTGGCCGGAGACGGCCACGGCCACGGCGGCCATGGGCGCACCGGTCGCGGCGAGCCGAAGGAAATCGCGGCGGCTGCTGCCGTCCTCGGGTTTCCTGGTCATGGGGTCCTCCCCTCCTCTGGTTGTGGCGGCCTCGCACCGCCGGTTGTTGCGTGGCCGGAGGCCCCGCTCATCCGAAAGCCCTCGGTCTCGATTTCCATGAATACCCGGCCGACCGCGCCGACCGAGGCATAGAGAACCGACGACTGAGCCGCCTCCAAATCCGTGAAAAAATGCCCCGCCCATGGGGCAATATGCTTGCCGAAAAAGGTTTTCTGATCGTCGAGGCTGGCCGGAGTGCCGAAACGGCCCCGGATCAGGCCCGCCATCATCTCCAGCAGAGAGGCGATATTGTCCTCCGGCTCATAGACATTGTCTGCCCTCCGCATCCCGCGCGCGGCCATGTCTCGGCGCAGCGCCGCCAGAGGCTTTTCGTTGAGAAAACCGGTCAGATAATAACTCGCATAGGGCAAAAGCTCGCCCCGCCCGAGGCCGATGAAGAGCGCGTTGAACTCGCGCTCCACGGCGCGCGGCGTGCTCACCGAGGCGACGCGCGCAAGCGCGCTGATGGCCTGCCCCATATCGGTCTCGTCGCCGGTGAGGGCGGCGCTCTTGCCCAAGAGCCCGGCATCGGCGGGCCGCGCCAGAAGGGCGGCCAGAAAATCGTAGAGATCGGCGCGCAGACGGTCCTCCTCGGCAATCGCGGGCGCGGCGGTCTGCTGGTCCATGAGGCTCTCCTGATTGGTCATGCCGTGGCTCCGGCGCTGTGGTCAAAGGCAAACCGCATCCGGCGGCGTGCCGACAGGGGGGGCTCCTCAGCCATTTCGGGGGCCTCGTCAGGGGCCTCGTCTGCGGGCGTTTCCCCGGAGGGCGGCGCATCGACGGCTTCCAGATCGGTCTCGGTCTCGGTCATGGCCACCGGCACAGGCGCTTCGCCTGCCTCTTCCACAGGCGCTTCGCCTGCCTCTTCGCGCGCGGCGTCTGTCACTTCGGCCTCGGCCTGCCGCGCCATCTCCTCGACATGGGCAAGCATCCCCTTGCCCACCTGATAGGTGGTTTTCATGTCCGCCACCACCATCGCGCTGTCGGTGTAATCGTCGGCGTAATCGACCAGCCCGTCGAGATTGGCCAGCGTCGGATTGCTGGTCCAGAGCCGCCGCAGCGCGCGGCGGCGCAACCGATCGGGGACCGTCTTGGCCATGAAGGCGCGGAAATCATCGCCAAGGCCGAGCGTGTCGGGATCGGGCAGGCCCAGTTCCTCGCACAGGTCCTCGTCGGTTTTCTCGGCCAGCGCCGCGTCGCGCGCGACCAGTTCCGCCGCCTCTGCGGCGCGCTGTTCGGCCTGCGTCTCCGCCTCGACGCGCGCCTTGCGGCGCGACCAGAAATCGCCCTGCCGGCTCATTGGAGGCGCACCTTGCGGGCGCGCGCCGGGGCGCGGTAGACATCCGCCACCTGCGGGATGCGCGCATCGCCAATGCCGTCCTGCGACTCGCCGAGGTCCACGCGGTCGCGCTGACGCTTCTTGAACACTTCTGCGGAATGATGCGCGGCGACGAAATCGCGGATCAACGCCGCCAACCCCTCGGGCATGGGCACCTTCTCCATGATTTCCTCGCTCGCGTCGCAATATTCCTGCGCCTCGAAGGGCGAGGCGGTCACAAGCGTGATCTCGTAGGGCATTTCGTCCGCGCCACGGGGCGCGGGCCGCATGAGGACATAGACCGAAGGCACCTGCGCATTCAGCCCCTCAATATAGGCCTCGGTCTGGGTGTGATGCAGATCGAGCATGACGGTCGCGGCGTGATACTCCACCACCTCGCCCTCGCGGCGCAGTTCGCGCCACGCCGCCGGCCCCGCGCCGGGCAGAACCGCAACCGGACGCCAGCACCAGGCCTGCCAGCGCGTCACGCCGGGCGTCTTGCGCACGACAACCCCGATGGGCAGCAGAACCTGCTTGTCGGGTTGCTTGTCACTCGGCATGTCTTTCACGGCTGGCTTTTTCCCCTTGCTGGCCTTGGGCAGAGATTGGTTCAGATTCCTGACCACGCAAAGTCATTTCTGTGTGCAATGGTCGACACGGCCCGATTGACGGACATTTTGAACCATCTCACCCGACGCGCCGGCCCCTTCCGGACAAATTGACCGCGAACGCCTCGGGATGCTGCGCCGCAGCACTCCAAATACCTGAAAACAAACAGAATCAATCAGGCTCTTGCGGGACGCCGCCCCGCCCCCGATCCCGCGCAACCGCGTTTCGAAATCCGGTTTACGGGCGCTGACAATTGTGTCTAAGGTTCGGCGCAAGCAACCCGAGCCGCGCCCTTCCCGATACCGAAACAACCCGAGGGAACCATGCCCAAGCAGCTGATTTTATGTGATTGTTCCGGCTCACAGAGCCTTGACGCCAAGGCCCTCTCGGAAGCCACCGGCCTGACGTGCTCGCGGATGCATTCGGCGCTCTGCACCACCGAGGCTGGGTCTGCGGCCAAGGCGATCGAAGCGGGCGAGGCAATTATATGCTGCGCGCAGGAGCAACGGACATTCGAGGAAATCGCGGCCGATCTGGGGGTGGATGCCCCCGCCTTTCTCGACCTGCGCGACCGGGCCGGATGGTCGGACGACCCGGCCCCCAAACTGCCCAAACTGTCCGCGCTCGTGGCCGAGGCGACGCTGGCCTCGCGCCCCGACAAGACCCTCGACGTGATCTCCGAGGGGCTTTGCCTCATTATCGGAACAGCCGACACGGCCCTTCCGGCGGCAGAGAAACTCAGCCCCATTCTCGGCGTTACTGTCCTTCTGACCGATGAGACAGTCCCGCCCGACACCCGTGATTTCGACACGATCCGCGGCCGCATCGTGCAGGCGACGGGCGCGCTCGGCGGCTTTGCGCTGGAAATCGACGCGCTGCAGGAGGTCAATCCGGGCGGGCGCGGCGCGCTGTCATGGACGGCGCCGCGCGACGGCGGACAGACGGGGTGCGATATCATCCTTGATCTGTCGGGCCGCACGCCGCTCTTTCCCGCGCCCGAAAAGCGCGAGGGCTATCTGCGCGCCGACCCGGGCAGTATCGGGGCGGTGGCGGATGCCGTGCTTGCGGCCTCGCACCTCGTCGGCACCTTCGAGAAACCGCTTTACGTGGCGCTCGAGCCGCTGCTGTGCGCGCACTCCCGCGCCGGGCAGACCGGGTGCAGCAAATGCCTTGATATCTGCCCCACGGGCGCGATCACGCCTGCGGGCGATCATGTCAGCATCGACCCGATGATCTGCGCGGGCTGCGGCGCTTGTGCCGCGCGCTGCCCCTCCGGCGCGATCAGCTATGACGCGCCGCCGCCCGACATGATCTTTCGCCGCATCCAGACGCTGGCCTCGGCCTATCGCCGCGCGGGCGGGGCCGCGCCGCGCCTTCTGGTGCACGATGCAGGCTTCGGGGCCGAGATGATCCGGCTGGCGGCGCGCCACGGGCGCGGCCTGCCCGCCGATGTGATCCCGCTGGAGGTGTCGGCGCTGGCGGGTTTCGGCCATGCGGAAATCCTCGCCGCGCTTGCCTCGGGCTTTGCGGATGTCTCGGTGCTCCTGTCGCCCACCACGGAACGCGACGCGCCCGATCAGGAACTTCCGCTGGCAGGGGCGCTGGCGGGCGGGCACCCGGTGCGCCTTCTGGACCTCGACGACCCGGATGCGCTCTGCGATGCGCTTTACAACCAGAGCCCGCCGCCGCCCCTCTCCGAGCCGGTGCTGCCCATGGGCAGCCGCCGTCAGGTCGCGCGGCTGGCCGCGCGCGCGCTCAATCCGGGGACCGAGGTGCTCGACCTGCCCGCCACCGCCCCCTATGGCGCGGTGCTGGTCAATACCGATGCCTGCACGCTCTGCCTCTCCTGCGTCTCGCTCTGCCCCTCGGGCGCGCTGATGGATAACGAGGACAAGCCGCAATTGCGCTTTCAGGAGGATGCCTGCCTGCAATGCGGGATCTGCGCCACGATCTGCCCCGAAAAGGCGATCACGCTCGTGCCGCGCATGAACCTTGGCGACAGCGCACTGACACAGGTCGTGCTCAACGAGGAAGAGCCCTTTGCCTGCGTCGAATGCGGCGTGCTCTTCGGGTCGAAATCGACGATTGAAAAGATCACCGAGAAACTCGCCGGCAAACACGCGCTTTTCGCCACGTCAGAGGCCGCGCGCATGATCCAGATGTGCGAAAACTGCCGCATCAACGCGCAGTTCAATGCCGCCGACAACCCCTTTGCCATGGGCGAGCGTCCGCGCGTGCGCACGACCGAGGATTACCTGAGCAAGCGCAAGGATCACTGAACTTGAATCGGCGCGCCCAGATCGGCGGGGGCAAGTCCCGCGACATAGGCAAGGATCGCCTCGATCTCGTCGGGAGTGACCTCTATGGGCACGATGGCGGGCGGCAGATGTGTGGCGAAGGGGGCGGTGACGCCGGTGATCTGGGTAAAGGCCGGGTGCGGCTTGAGGGCATAAAAGCTCTGGAACCGCGCCTCCCAATCGCTGAGCGTCCGCAGCACCGGAAAGGACGGGGTGGAGCCGATGCCACCGCGCCCCTCGGGTGCGATGACATGACAGCGCCCGCACTGCGCCTGCGCCACGCGCTGACCCTCGGCCGCATCGCCGTCGTGGACCGGGCCGGTCTCCGGGGTGTCTTCGGTCTCGGGCAGGGTGAAGGGGGCCACGCCCGCGACCTCAAAGCCGATGACCGTGCGCTGCCCGATCTCGGAACCGAGCCAGTCGGCAAAGCGCGCGGCGCCGGGATGATCGCCCATCAGGCGCAACCGCCACGTCGCGCCCTTCCCGACAAAAACCGCGCGGCCCCGTTCCGGCCCGAGCGCCGCCTCGGCCTCGTCCTTCTCGGGCACGATCTCGATGCGCACCCCGGTCTTGAGCGAGAAGCGCGGCAGGATATATCCCATAAGCCCGCTGTATTGCAGTGCCTCGGGGGCGGCCAGACGAAAGCGTTTGTCTTCGGCCTGCGCCCCCCCCGGCCAGAGCGCCAGAAGGACAAGCGCAAGCCACTGGCATATCCGGGCAGGAGTTGGGATAAGGCGATCCATGCCCAAGGTTAGAAACAGCCCCGCCGCTGCGTCAAGCACGGGTTACACGAAAGGGAGAAAGTGATGAGCGACGATTTCAACATGTCGATGCGCAAGTTCCTCAAGCAGGTGGGCGTCACCTCGCAGCAGGCCATCGAAGAGGGGTTGCGCGCCAAGGGGGCGAGCGCGGGCCAGGAATTCAAGGCCAGGGTGGTGCTGACCGTCGAGGGGCTCGACATCGAACACACCGTGACCGGCACGATCAAGGGGCAGGACTGACGTGGCCACGACACGCGAAAGCGTCCTCGAGGCGCTGAAATCCATCACCGACCCGGTCAGCGGCAGCGATATCGTCTCGGCGGGGATCGTGCGCGCGCTCAATGTCGAGGGCGAGAGTGTGCGCTTCGTGCTCGAGATCGACCCGGCAAAGGCCGAAACCTATGGCCCGGTGCGCGACGCGGCCGAGGCGGCGGCACGGGCGGCGGGGGCAAGCACCGTCTCGGCGGTGCTGACGGCGCATTCGGCCAAGGCCCCGCCCGACCTAAAGCCCGCCCGCAAGGCCGAGCCCAAGGGGCCGCAACAGGTGCCCGGCGTGGACCGGATCATCGCCATCGCAAGCGGCAAGGGCGGCGTGGGCAAGTCAACGGTTTCGTCGAACCTTGCCTGTGCGCTGGCCGCCGAAGGCCGCCGCGTGGGGCTTCTGGATGCAGATGTCTACGGGCCGTCACAGCCCCGGATGCTGGGCGTCTCGGGCCGGCCTGCCAGCCCCGACGGCAAGACCATCCTGCCCCTGCGCAATCACGGCGTCACGATGATGTCCATCGGCCTCATGGTGAACGAGGGTCAGGCCGTGGTCTGGCGCGGCCCGATGCTGATGGGGGCGTTGCAACAGATGCTGATGCAGGTGCAATGGGGCGCGCTTGACGTGTTGATCGTGGACCTGCCGCCGGGCACCGGCGATGTGCAGATGACATTGGCGCAAAAGGCCCATGTCGATGGCGCGATCGTGGTCTCCACCCCGCAGGACGTGGCCCTTCTGGATGCGCGCAAGGGGATCGACATGTTCCAGCAACTCAAGGTGCCGGTGCTGGGGCTGATCGAAAACATGAGCACGCATATCTGTTCCAATTGCGGGCATGAGGAACACATCTTCGGCCATGGCGGCGTCAAGGCCGAGGCCGAGAAGCTGGGGGTGCCGCTCTTGGCGGAAATCCCGCTGCATCTCGATATCCGCCTCGCCTCGGACGGCGGCGCGCCCATCGTGGTGAGCAAGCCCGAGAGCGCGCAGGCGCAGGCGTTCCGGCACATCGCGCGCGGCCTCATCGAAAAAGGGCTGGCATGACCGGCACCGCGACCGGACCCAGTTTTCCGCCGCTCCTCTCGGGGCGGGCGCTGACCGGTCCGGTCGAGCCCTTCGACGAGGCGCGCGCCTTGGCAGAACTTGGCTGCGATGCGGGGGTGGTGGTGCACAACATAAACGCCGACCGCCTTGCCGCCGCGCTTGTCCTTGCGCCCGAGGTGCCGCTTGCCCGCGCCATCGCCATGCTGCCCACCTGTGGCGTGGGGTTCCAGAACGCGCTCGGGGCCCTCGCCCCGCCCGAAGTGGCGGTGCATCTCGACTGGGCGGGGGGCATCCGCGTCAACGGCGCGCAGTGCGGACGCCTGCGCGTGGCGGCGGACACGACCGATCCCGCCGCGATCCCCGACTGGATGGTGATCGGGCTCGAGGTGCCGCTTTTGCTGCTCAGCGAGCAACCCGGCGCAACCCCCGAACGGACCGCCCTTTACGAGGAAGGGTGCGCCGAGGTGGGGGCGGACGCGCTGCTGGAGGCCTGGGCGCGCCACAGCCTTGTCTGGATCAACCGCTGGGAGGACGAGGGCACGCGCGCGCTCCATTCCGAGTGGAAAGGTCTGGCCTGGGGCATGGGCAAGCAGGTCGCCCAGGGCGATCTGACCGGCACATGGCTCGGCGTGGACGAGGATTTCGGGATGCTTCTGCGCGATGCTGACACCACCCATCTCATCCCCCTTACCACCGTTCTGGAGACCAGCCGATGAAACTCGCCCGTGCGATCCACTTCGACGAAAGCGACATGCGCGTTTTTCACAGCCCGGCGCGCACCGGGGAATGGTGCCTCTCGGGCGGGTTCGAATTCTCCAACTGGACCGAGGCGGACCTGACCGGCAAATCCCGGCAGGCCTTCGCCAACGGATGGCTGGGGCTGGAGACCTTCGGCCGCGTCACTTTTGTCGCCGTCACGCAGGTGGAGCCGGGCGAGGCAGAGGCGCTGACGCAGGCGCTGGCCGCGCATTTCGTGGATTTTTACGGTGCGCCCGATCTGGCCGCGGCCCTGCCCGTTGCGCGCGACGAGATCGCGCAGATGGCCGAGCTATGCGAGGATCACGCGCCCAACACGTTGCTGACCGTGCTGCGCGAGCTGACAGATGCCGGCGTGCGCGAAAGCTTCAGCGCCATCGAGCCGCAGGACGCCGAGCTTGATCTTGTGGCCGTGCACGGCGCGCTTGACGAGTAAGCCGCAGGCTCAGCCCGCGTCCTGCGGGTTGAGCCGGATCACCGCGAGATTGAGCGCGCCCGCCACGCTGACCCAGACGAGGTAGGGCACGAACAAAAGCCCGGCCCACATATCCACCTGCCACAGCGCCACCAGCGTCGCCGCCACCGAGAGCCACAGCGCCCCCAGCACCACGAGACCGAGCCGCATCCGCCGCAGCCCGAAAAACACCGGTGTCCACAACCCGTTGAACGCGATCTGCAAGGCCCAGAGCGCCATGGCAAGGCTGTTGCCCTCGCTCACCGCCGCCCGCGCCCCGGCCGCCGCGATACAGACGTAAAGCGTGGTCCAGGCCACCGGAAAGAGCCAGTCGGGCGGCGTCCAGCGGGGCTTGTTCAGGCGCGCATACCAGTCGCCGGGCGGAAACAGCCCTCCGGTCGATCCGGCGGCGAAGCAGGCGGTCAGGAAAATGGCGAAGAGGACATATATCATTCCGCTGCCATAGCGGGTGACGCGTCGCGAAGCAACGCGTCACGACGCGCAGCATCGCGCGCCTTCAGCCCCGCCAGCGTGGCATGGAGCGTATCGGACCAGTCGCGCGAGGGCACCGCATCCGCCGCCGCCGCCTCGACCAGAAAGGTGATTTCCGGCAAGGGCCGCGCATAATAGAGCGCCGATTGCGGCATCACCAGACTGCCGCCGGCCCGCAGCCCCGCCAGCATCAGCCAGCCCAGTTTCTGCCGCCCGCTGGTATGCGCGCGCGCCCGAATCGGATCATGTCCGCCCCGCCGCAGCGCGCCGCCGATCCCGGCATAGATCAGCCGCGCGGCATAAATGCCGGGGCGGCAATCGAGGGGAAGTGCGGCAATCCCCGCCTCGGCGCGCAGGTATAGCCCGTCCGCCTCGCGCAGGAGCCGCGCCACCAGCCTGCCCAGTTCCGGCGACATCGCAGGCGCATGAAGGAACCGCGCGGGATCGAGCCGCGCCTCGCTCATCCAGTCGAGCGGCAGGTAAAGCCGCCCCTCGCGCGCATCCTCGCCCACATCGCGCGCAATGTTGGTCAGTTGCATCGCCACGCCCAGATCGCAGGCCCGCGCCAGCGCCTCGCGCCGCCGTTCGCGCATGAGCACGCACATCATCGCGCCAACCGCCGCCGCCACCCGCGCCGAATAGGCCCGAAGGCCCGACAGATCCTCGTAGCGCCGCCCTTCGGCATCCCAGGCCAGCCCTTCAAGCAGCGCCTCGGGCAGGGCGCGCGGCATGTCGAATTCCTCGATCACGGCGGCAAAGGCCCGGTCGGCGGGCGCATTGCGCGGCCGACCAAGGTAGGCCAGGTCAAGCCGCTCATGCAGGCGCAGCACCGCCGCCGCCTTCTCCTGCTGCAAATCCACCGCGTCGTCGGCCAGCCGGCAGAAGGCATAAAGCGCCAGCGCCGGATCGCGCAGCCGCCGGGGCAAAAGCTTTGACGCCGCATGAAACGAGCGCGAGCCGTGTTTGATCGCCGCCACGCAATGCGCCATGTCGTCTGGATGGATCATCGCACCCCCACCGGATCGGGCACCAGTTGCGCCAGCACCTCCGCGCTTGCAATCACCCCCGGCAGCCCCGCGCCGGGATGCGTGCCCGCGCCGACAAGAAAGAGGCCGCGCGCCTCCTCGCTCACGTTATGGGGCCGGAACCAGGCGCTTTGCAGGATGCGCGGCTCGATCGAGAAGCCCGACCCGTGCGGGCTGAGATAGCGGTCGCGGAAGGTCTCGGGCGTGAACACCTCGGACGGGCCAAGATGCGCGCCAAGACCCGGCAGTAACTGATCCTCCAGCACCGCCTGCACCTTCGCGCGGTAAGGCTCGGCCATGGCCTGCCAGTCGACCAGGTCAGCATGGCCAAGGTGCGGCACCGGGCTCAGCGCATAGAATGTGTCATCCCCCTCGGGCGCGACCGAAGGATCGGTCACCGAGGGGCGATGCACATAAAGGCTCATGTCCTCCGCCAGTCGCCCCTTGAGGAAAATGTCGCGCACTAGGCCCTTGTAGCGCGGCCCGTTGAGGATCGTGTGATGGCCCGCATCGGGCCACATGCCCGCCGTTCCCTTGGTCCCGAAATACCACACGAAAAGCCCCATCGACCAGCGCGAGCGCCGCAGCCGCGCGGGCGTCCAGCGCCGCCTCGGATGGTTGCGCATCAGATGGTCATAGGTATGGCCCGCATCGGCATTGGACACCACGATATCGGCATGGACCACCTCGCCACCCGTCAGCCGCAGCCCGACCGCGCGGCCGTCGCGCATCACGATCTCATCGACCTCGGCGCCTTGCCGCACAAGCCCGCCCTGCCCGGCCACGACCCGCGCCATCGCCTCTGCTATCGCCGCCACACCCCCCATGGCGTAATGCACGCCGAATTCCTTTTCCAGGTGGCTGACCAGCGCATACATCGAGGTGACATGAAACGGATCGCCCCCGATAAAGAGCGGATGAAACGACAGCGCCATGCGCAGCCGCTCATCCTTTACCCGCCGCGCGGCATGGGCCGCGACCGAGCGATCGGCACGCAGCCAGGCGAATTTCGGCAGCACCTTGATCAGGTCCACCAGCCGGTGCATCGACCGCCGCCCCAGATCCTCGAACCCGAACCAGTAACGCGCCTCGCTGTCGCGGACGAACTTGTCATAGCCCGCCAGATCGCCGGGCGAGAGCCGCGCCACCTCGGCGCGCGTTCCTGCCGGGTCGCGGCGCGCGGCAAAGCGGCTGCCATCGGGCCAGCGAATCTCGTAGAACGGATCCAGCGCGCGCAGGTCCACATCGGCGTCGAAATCGCGCCCGCAAGCGGCCCAGAGATCGCGCAGCCCCTGCGGCACGGTGACGATGGTCGGGCCAAGGTCAAAACGGTGCCCGTCGCGCATCAGGCTCGATCCGCGCCCGCCGGGGCTGTCCAGGCGGTCAAAGACCGTCACGCGGTAACCCTTGGCCCCCAGCCGCATCGCCGCCGCCAGACCGCCCAGCCCCGCGCCTATGACTGCCGCATGGGGCGCGACCGGTTGGGCCGTATCGGGGGTGAGGGCGGGATCAAGGCGTGTCAACATGACCCGAGCCTACACCTGTCAACTCAAGTTGACAATCTGTCATTACCGGCGTTTCATTGCCCCGTGATCCATGGCAGGTTACACCAAGGCCCAACACGCGAGGAGCCGCGCCATTCAGACCGTCAGCCTCAGCTTCTTTCGATTCGCTCCCGGCGCGGCGCGGCTCTGGGCCTTTTCCATGATGGGGCTGGCGAGGCGCAGCCTTGCCGCCACCCCCGGCATCGGCTTCTGGAAGCTGTGCGGCTCGGGCACCGGCGAGGGGTTCACGCCCCGGCCCAATCTGGGCGTCTACGCCATTCTCGCCACATGGGACCGACGCGACACCGCCGAGACACAGACGCAGGACAGCCCCGCCTTCGCGCGCTACCACGCCCGCGCCGCCGAATGCTGGACGGTGTTCCTCTCCCCGGTCTCGGCGCGCGGCACCTGGTCCGGGCAGGAGCCTTTCACGGCCTCGCCGGCCCCCCTGACCGGCCCCATCGCCGCCCTCACCCGCGCCACGTTGCGCCCGCGCGCGGCGCTGCGCTTCTGGGACCGGGTGCCGGGGATCAGCGCCGCCATCGGTTCCGACCCGAATGTGACCTTCAAGATCGGCATCGGCGAGGTGCCGCTCTTGCATCAGGTGACCTTTTCCATCTGGCCCTCCACCGCCGCCATGGCGCAATTCGCCCGCGCCGACGGCCCACATGCCCGCGCCATCCGCGCCGTGCGCGACGGCAACTGGTTTTCCGAAGAGCTTTACGCCCGCTTCGCCCTCACCGGCACGCGCGGCACCTGGCTCGGCACCAACCCACTCGACTATCTGAAAGAAACTGCATGACCCCTGCCTTTCCCTTCTCCGCCATCGTCGGTCAGAACGACATGAAACGCGCCATGATCCTGACCGCGATCGACCCCGGCCTTGGCGGCGTGCTTGTCTTCGGCGACCGGGGCACGGGCAAATCCACCGCCGTGCGCGCGCTCGCCGCCCTCCTGCCGCCCATCCGTCAGGTCGCGGCCTGCCCGGTCAATTCCGAACGCCCCGAGGAGTGCCCCGACTGGGCGGGTGTCACCGACCCCACGCTGGCCGAACGCCCCACCCCGGTGATCGACCTTCCCTTGGGCGTGACCGAGGACCGCGTCACCGGTGCGCTCGACATCGAGCGGGCGCTGACGCGCGGCGAAAAGGCGTTCGAGCCGGGGCTGCTCGCGCGGGCCAATCGTGGCTATCTCTACGTGGACGAGGTCAACCTGCTGGAGGATCACATCGTCGATCTGCTGCTCGATGTGGCGCAAAGCGGCGTCAATATCGTCGAGCGCGAGGGCCTCTCGATCCGCCATGCGGCGCGCTTCGTGCTGGTGGGCTCGGGCAATCCAGAAGAGGGCGAGTTGCGGCCGCAGCTTCTGGACCGCTTTGGCCTGTCGGTCGAGGTGCGCTCGCCGTCGGATATCGAGGAGCGGGTCGAGGTGATCCGCCGTCGCAACGCTTTCGAGACCGACACGGATGCCTTCATGACCCATTGGGACGCCGAGGATGCCAGCCTGCGCGCGGCCATCCTCGCCGCCCGCGCCCGCCTGCCGCAGACCGCCACGCCCGACGCCACGCTCACCGATTGCGCGCGGCTCAGCGTGGCGCTTGGCACCGACGGGCTGCGCGGCGAGTTGACCCTTCTGCGCGCGGCCCGCGCGCAGGCGGCCTTTGAGGGCGCGCCCGAAACCGGGCCTGCGCATCTGCGCGCCGTGGCACCGCTCGCGCTCAGCCACCGCCTGCGCCGCGACCCGCTCGACGAGGCCGGCTCGGCGGCCCGCGTCGCGCGCGCCGTGGCCGAGGTTCTGGGGTGACGCGCGGCGCGGATCCGGGCCGCGCGCTTGCCGCGCTGGCCGTCGATCCCGCAGGGCTTGGCGGTCTGGTGCTGCGTGCGCGCCCCGGCCCCGCCCGCGACGCGGTCGAGGCCGCGCTTGCGCGCCTGCCGGGGCCGTCGCGCCGACTGCATCCCGCCACGCCGGACGAGGCGCTTTTCGGCGGTCTCGACCTCACCGCGTCGCTCGGTGCGGGCCGCGCGATCCGCACGACGGGCCTCGCCACGACGCCGCAGCGCCTGATCCTGCCCATGGCCGAGCGCACGCCCCCCGGCCTTGCCGCACGGCTCGCGCAGATCCTCGATCTGGGGCTTGGCCATTGCCTCATCGCGTTCGACGAGGGGGCCGAGCCGGAAGAGGCCGCCCCACCCGCGCTGGCCGACCGGCTCGCCTTTCACATCGACCTCACCGAGGCCCGCGCCGAGGCGGTGGCCCTGCCCGCGCCTGTCGATCTCGACGCCGCGCGCACGCGCCTTGCGCACATCACCCTGCCCGAGGGGGCCATCGCCACCCTCACCGTGCTCGCCGCGCGTTTCGGCATCGACAGCCTGCGCGCGCCGCATCTCGCGCTGCGGGCCGCGCGCGCGCTGGCCGCGCTCGACGGCGCGAAAATCGCCACCGACGACCATATCCGCGAGGCGGCGGAATTCGTTTACCCCTCTCGCGCGACGCAGGTCCCCGCGCCCGAGGCCCCGCCCGATGAGAGCGACACGCCCGAACCTGAGCAACCCGAGGCGGGCGGAGAGGAGAGCACCGCCCTGCCCGAGGAAATCCTCGTCGCGGCCATCGCCGCGCGCCTGCCCGCGGGCCTCCTTGACCCCAACCGCGGCACCGGCCCCCGCCGCGCCCCCAGCCCCGGCAGCGGCGCGGGGGCCCGCCAGAAGGGCGCGCGGCGCGGCCGTCCCCTGCCCGCCCGCGCAGGCCGCCCCGACGGGCGCGCGCGCATCGACGCGGTGGCCACGCTGCGCGCCGCCGCCCCCTGGCAGGCGTTGCGCCGCGCCCATGCGCCTGACCCGGCCAGGAACCTTCACCTGCGCCCCGACGACCTGCGCTTTCGCCGCTTTGAGTCGCGCCGCGACCGGCTCCTGATCTTTGTCGTGGACGCCTCCGGCTCGGCGGCCGTGGCGCGGCTGGCCGAGGCCAAGGGCGCGGTCGAACTGCTTCTGGCGGAGGCCTATGCCCGCCGCGACCAGGTCGCGCTCATCGCCTTTCGCGGGGCGGGGGCCGAGGCGCTCTTGCCGCCCACCCGCGCGCTGGTTCAGGCCAAGCGGCGGCTCGCGGCGCTGCCCGGCGGCGGCGGCACGCCGCTGGCGGGGGGGCTTCTCGCAGCCGGAGAGATGGCCGCGCAGGCGCGCCGCCACGGGCTGAGCCCGCTTCTGGCGCTGCTCACCGACGGGCGCGCCAATCTCGCGCTTGATGGCACGGCGGGGCGCGCCACGGCGATGGAGGATGCCCGCCGCGTCGCCCGCAGCCTCGCCGCCACCGCCCTGCCCGCGCTGGTGATCGACACCTCCGCCCGCCCCGGCCCCGAGGCGGTCGAGGTGGCGCAAAGCCTCGGCGCGCGCTACCTTGCGCTGCCGCGCGCCGATGCCCGCCGCCTCAGCGCCGCCATCGGCACCGCGCGCGACGATCTGGCAACCTGAGCATGGACTGGTCGCGCGATCTGCCCGGCTGGCCGCTCAGCCACCTGTCGCGCCGCGTGGCGTCGCGCCCGCATCGCTGGCATGTGCAGGAGGCAGGGACCGGTCCGACGCTGCTGATGCTGCACGGGGCCGGGGCCTCGACCCACAGCTTTCGCGCCCTCATTCCGGTGCTGGCCGAGGATCACCACGTTGTCGCGCTCGACCTGCCCGGCCACGGCTTTACCACGCTCGGCACGCGCGCACGCTCGGGCCTGCCCGCCATGGCCGAGGATATCGCCGTGCTCTGCCGCTCGGAGGGCTGGCAGCCCCATGCCATCATCGGCCATTCCGCCGGGGCGGCCATCGCGCTGCAAATGGCGCGGGTGTCTCAGCCCCCCCCGCCCCGCATCATCGGGCTGAACGCGGCTCTCAACCGGTTCGAGGGGGTGGCGGGCTGGCTCTTTCCGGTTCTGGCCAAATTCCTTGCACTCAATCCCCTGACATCACTGGCTTTTTCGGCGGGTGGCAACCGCATGGCCCGCGCGCGGCGGCTCATTGAGAGCACCGGCTCGCATCTCGACGAGGCGGGCCTTGCACTTTACGCTCGCCTGATCGGCGACCGCACCCATGTCGAGGGGGCCTTGCAGATGATGGCGCAATGGGATGTGGCGGGGCTTGACGCGGCGCTACCGGGGATCGCCACGCCCTGCCTGCTGATCACCGGAGAGAACGACCGCGCCGTGCCCCCCGACGTATCTGACCGCGCCTCCGCGCGCCTTCCCGATGCTCGTCACCGGACGCTTGCGGGTCTCGGGCACCTCGCCCATGAAGAATCCCCCGCAGCGATCCTGGAGCTTATCCGCCCGTTCTGCGCCGAGCGCTGAAGAGCCGCGCGGAGCGGCAGACGTGAACGACCAGCCTGCCCAAGGACCAGGTCAGGCGCTCAGCAGGTGATAAAGTTCGTCCTTGAGACGCGCGCGCGTCTTGCGCAACTCCATCTCGGCAAGGTCATCCATCGGCTCGACCAGCGATTCGGCACGATGCACCTGGCGATTGACCTCGTGATACTCCTCCGCAATACGGGCAAAATGGCTGTCCGTCTGTTTCAATTCGCTGATTTTCTCTGCGAATTGCGGGAATTCCTCGTGCAGTTCATGCGGCGTGTGCGACATCGAGCGTCTCCTTTGATGGCTTCCCGGCAAGCCTATGCGCCCGTGCGCCGCAGCGCCTTGACGCGGATCAAACCAGGCGATCCTGGCAGGGACCGGTGCCGGGCAAGATCAGCGCCGCGCCCGCCGCCAGCCCGCCGCGCGCGCCTCGACCTCGGAGCAGAACCAGCGTTCGCCCTGATCGGGGCGGATGGTGGTGCGGGCGTAATCGGCCTGACCCGGCATGTGATAGATGCGGGCACCGCCCGACCGGCTGATATTGCCCTTGATGGTGCAGCCGGGGTCAGCGGCTTGCGACCGGCCCGATGCGCCGCCCGCCTGCTCGGCACGCACGGCGCGGCGATGATCCTCGGGGCGGGCAAAGCGATGCGCATGGAGGCCACGCCCTGCGACAACCGCGCCCTTTTCGTCAAGGTCATAGGCCATCGAATACCGGCGAAAGGCGAGCGCCAGCCCTTCGCTCACAAGCATCTGTCCCACATCCTGCCCCGCCAGCGCACAACGCGCGACGGTCCGGCCATACCGATCCTGCGTCACCGTCTCACATGTCACCTCGCGCTGTCCGATCCGGGCGCGCACCTGATCGGCGGCCCAGGTGCCACAATCCCACTGCACCCCGTCGCCATTGGTGCAGGTCTGCCCGATCTCGGGCGCGTCGACCCCGTGCAGCCGCACGCGCACCGTGCCCAGATCCGTGCCGACATCGAACGTGTCGCCGTCGATCACGCGCACGACCCCGCCAAAGCCCTGCGCGATCCCTGCGACAGGCATCACCATAAGAACGATAAGTGAACAAATCCTTAACATGCCCCCTTATGCCGGGGACAAGCCGCTCAACGCAATCAAAACGTTAACAGAAGGTTAACGCTGCCGGGTTTGCCAGTCGGGATGCAGCCACGGTTCGGCATTTTCCGGCGGCAGGGACCGGCCCAGCACCGCATCGGCGATCTTTTCGCCCGCCATGATCGAAGGCGCGTTGAGATTGCCGTTGGTGATGCGGGGAAAAATGCTCGAATCAGCCACGCGCAAGCCGTCCACCCCGATCACCCGGCCTTTGGGGTCGACCACCGCCAAGGGATCATCCGCGCGCCCCATCTTGCAGGTGCCACAGGGGTGATAGGCGCTCTCGGCATGGTCGCGGATGAACTCATCGAGCGCGTCGTCGCTCTGCACCGCCGCGCCGGGCTGGATCTCATGCTTGGCGTAGGGCGCAAAGGCGTCCTGCGCGAAAATCTCGCGCGTCAGCCGGATAGAGCGGCGGAAATCGACCCAGTCGCTCTCTTCGCTCATGTAGTTGAAGCGGATCACCGGATCGGCGGCGGGATCCTTGCTGCGCAAGGTCACCGCGCCCCGCGACAAGCTGCGCATCGGCCCGACATGGGCCTGAAAGCCGTGCCCTTCGGCGGCGGCGCGGCCGTCATAGCGCACGGCAATGGGCAGGAAATGGAACTGGATATCGGGGTAATCGACGCCCGCGTTTGACCGGATGAAACCGCAGCTTTCAAACTGGTTGCTGGCCCCCGGCCCGCGCTTGCCCAGGAGCCAGCGCAAGCCCACCCAGCCCTTGCCGAAGAGGTTCCAGTATTTGTAGAGGCTGACTGGCTGGCTGGCGGCCATCTGGATATAAAGCTCCAGATGATCCTGAAGGTTCTGCCCCACGCCGGGGCGGTCGGCCCGCACCTCGATGCCATGTTCGGCCAGATGCGCCGCCGGGCCAATCCCGGACAGCATCAGAAGCTTGGGAGAGTTGATCGACGACGCGGCAAGGATCACCTCGGCGCGGGCGCGCACGACCTCGGTCTGCCCGCCGCGCAGCACCTCGACGCCGGTCGCGCGGCCCTCCTCGATGACCACCCGTTGCACCAGCCCGCGCAGCAGCTCGCAATTCGGGCGTTTGAGTGCGGGGCGCAGATAGGCATTGGCCGCCGACCAGCGCCGGCCCTTGTGGACCGTCATCTCGAACGGGCTGAACCCCTCCTGCTTTTCGCCGTTGTAATCATCTGTGCGGTGATAGCCCGCCTGCACCCCCGCCGCGATGAACGCCCGCGTGAGCGGATTGGCCATCGCGCCCCGCGTGACATGGAGCGGGCCATCCTTGCCGCGCCAGTCGGCATCGCCGCCATGGCCGCCGTCGTCCCAGGCCTCCATGCGCTTGAAATACGGCAGCACATCCGCATAGCCCCAGCCGTCGCAGCCCTGATCGCGCCAGTGGTCATAGTCGCGCGCGTGGCCGCGCACATAGACCATGCCGTTGATCGACGACGACCCGCCGATCACCTTGCCGCGCGGACAGGCCAGACGGCGCCCGCCCAGATGCGGCTCGGGCTCGGTGCGGTAGCCCCAGTCATAGCGGCGCATGTTCATCGGATAGCTCAGCGCACCGGGCATCTGGATGAAGGGGCCCGCATCGGTGCCGCCATGTTCGATCACCAGCACGGATTTGCCCGCCTCCGAAAGGCGATAGGCCATGGCGCAGCCCGCGCTTCCGGCACCCACGATGACGTAATCGGCCTCCATCAGTGGCCCCGCCCGTGGCCGATGTCGTGAATTGGATATTTACGGCAAGATGAAGCCATCATTCGCCCCTCGGGAAGCGCTGGTTTTCCTCCAGCACGTTGAGGTCCATGTGGTTGCGCATGTAGCGCTCGGAGGCCTTTTGCAGCGGCTGGTAATCCCAGGGGTAATAGCCGCCCTGACGAAGCGCCTCGTAGACCACCCAACGCCGCGCCTGGCTTTCGCGGACCTGCGCGTCAAAGGCATCGAGATCCCATCGCGCGGCCGCCTTGGCGCGCAATTGTGCCAGCGTGCCCGCATGGGCGGGGTCATCCGCGAGGTTGGTCAGCTCATGGGGGTCGGCGTGAAGATCGAACAACTGATCGGGATCGAGCGTGCAGCGGTTGTATTTCCACTTGCCATAGCGCAGCGACACGAGCGGGGCATAAGACGCCTCGGCGGCGTATTCCATCGCCACGGGGGCCTCGCGCCTGCCGCCCTGCCCGAGATAGACCAGCGATTGCCCCTCGGTCCAGGGCATGATTTCGGACATGTCCGCGCCTGCCAGATCACACAGCGTCGGGCAGACGTCGATGGTGCTGACCGGATCGCTCACAAGGCCGGGGGCCATGCCGGGGGCCGAGATCATCATCGGCACGCGGGCGGACCCCTCGTAAAAGGACATCTTGTACCACAGGCCCCGCTCGCCCAGCATGTCACCATGGTCCGAGACGAAAAGGATGATCGCCTCCTGCCGCGTCGTCTCCAGGGCGGCCATCACCTCGCCGATCTTGTCATCGAGATAGGAGATATTGGCAAAATAGGCGCGGCGGGCGCGGGCGACCTGATCCTCGGTGATGGTGTAGCTGCGCCAGTCGTTGGCGTCGAAAATACGTTTGGAATGCGCGTCGTGATCCTCGTAGGCCATCGCCGGAACCTGCGGCAGCAGGTGCTCGCATCCCTCGTAGAGGTCCCAGTATTTGCGCCGCGCCACGTAAGGATCGTGCGGATGGGTGAAGCTGACCGTCAGGCACCAGGGCCGCGCATCATGCCCGCGCGCGAGGTCATAGACCTTGCGGGTGGCATTGTAGGCGACCTCGTCGTCATATTCCATCTGGTTGGAAATCTCGGCCACGCCCGCGCCCGTGACCGAGCCCATGTTGTGATACCACCAGTCGATCCGCTCGCCCGGTTTGCGGTAATCGGGCGTCCAGCCGAAATCGGCGGGGTAGATATCGGTGGTCAGGCGTTCCTCGAACCCGTGCAGCTGATCGGGGCCGACGAAATGCATCTTGCCCGAAAGACAGGTCTGATAGCCCGCGCGGCGCAGGTGATGGGCATAGGTGGGAATGTCGGCGGCGAACTCGGCGGCGTTGTCGTAGACGCGGGAGCGCGAGGGCAGAAGCCCCGACATGAAGCTTGCCCGCCCCGGCGCGCACAACGGCGAGGCGGTATAGGCATTGGCAAAGCGTGTGGAGCGCGCCGCCAGCCGCTTGAGATTGGGCGCGTGAAGCCAATCGGCGGGGCCATCGGGAAAGAGCGTGCCGTTGAGCTGATCGACCATGAAAATGAGGATGTTGGGTTTGGTCATCGCGTTGCCTCCGGGAGGGATGTGTCAAGGTAATGCAGCAGCACGGCAATCGCGGTCTCGGGCGCGATGCCGCCCTCGCCGAGCGCCTGACGCAGGTAAAGCCCGTCGATCATGGCCGCGAGCCCGCGCGTCAGCGTGCGCGCGTGACCGGGCGCGATCTGGCGAAAGGCATGGTGCAGGTTCGAGCGCAGCCGCCGCTGATAGACATGCAAGAGCCTGCGCGCCTCGGCCGAGCGCTGCGCCTGCACGTAGAAATTGAGCCAGGCCGCGACCATCTCGGGGCGGAACTGCGCGGACGTGAAACTGGCGCGGATGATCGCCTCGAGCCGCGCGCGCGGTGTCTTTGCCATGAGAAGCGCGCCACGCACCTCGGCGCCGTAAAGCGTGAGCACATGGCGCATGGCGGCGGCGAACATCGCCTCCTTGGAGCCGAAATAATGGTGCGCGAGCGCGCTTGACATGCCCGCGCGCCGCGCGATCTGCGCCACCGTCACATCAAGCGCGCCATGCGCGCCGATCTCATGGATCGTCGCCTCGACCAGCGCGCCGCGCCGGATGGGCTCCATTCCCAGCTTGGGCATGACCGCTCTCCAAATTCTTGCCAGACGGGGGTAAGCGTGTTTAATTGACTCGTCAATCAATAAACCGGGAGGACGATACCGGGCACCGTCATCACCAAAACGGCGTTGTGTTTCACGCCAACGTCATATTAGCCTTAGCAGATAAGAACCGGCCGCCCGCCGCAAGCAGAGGCAGGCCGGATGAAACCACGGGAGAAATGAACATGACACGGATTTTCAACGGCGGGATGAACCGTCGCGGATTCATGGCCGGAACCGCCGGTGTGGCGCTCGCCGCGTCCATGCCCCGCGCGGCCCAGGCCGCGCCCAAGCGTGGCGGCCATCTGCGCGTGGCCATCGGCCATGGCCAGACCACCGACACGCTCAACCCCGGCACCTATTCCAACAGCTTCATGACCTCGGTCAGCTTTCCGGTGCATGGGCGCCTGACCGAAGTGACAGCCGAGGGCGCGCTCATCCCCGAAGTGGCCGAAAGCTGGGAGGCCTCGGCCGATGCCTCGGTCTGGCGCTTCAAGGTCCGCTCGGGCGTGACCTTTCATTCCGGCAAGGCGGTGACCGCCACGGACGTGGCCAATTCGATCAACTTTCACCGGGGCGAAAACTCCACCTCCGCCGCCGGCCCGCTGGTCGCGCCGATCACCGATATCGCCACCGAGGGCGACGACATGGTGATCTTTACCCTCGATGGCGGCAATGCCGACTTTCCCTTCATCCTGTCGGATTATCACCTGACGATCTGCCCCGCCAATGGCGACAGCATCGACTGGCAGTCGGGCGACGGCTGCGGCAGCTATGTGCTCAGGAACTTCAACCCCGGCGTCTCTTGCGAGATGGAGCGCAACCCGAACCACTGGCGCGATGACGTGGCCTGGTTCGACAGCGCCGAGATCATCGCCATCGTCGATCAGAACGCGCGCACCACGGCGCTGGTGTCCGGCGATGTGGATGTGGCCGACCGGCTCGACCTCAAGACCGTGGGCCTTCTGGCACGCAACCCCAATATCCAGATCAACTCGGTCGCGGGGACGCAGCACTACACCTTCGCCATGGACACCCGCGCCGATCCGTTCAGCAACAACCACGTGCGCCTTGCCCTCAAATACGCGGTGGACCGGCAGCAATTGGTGGACAAGATCCTGTTCGGCTATGGCTCGGTCGGCAATGACCACCCCATCGGGCCTGGCCAGCGCTTTTTCAACAGCGATCTGGAACAGCGCAGTTTCGATCCCGACAAGGCGAAATGGCACCTTCAGCAGGCCGGGATCGACAAGCTCGAGGTCAAGCTTTCGGCGGCGGATGCAGCCTTTGTCGGGGCCGTGGATGCAGCCGTGCTCTCACAGGATTCCGCCGCCCAGGCCGGTATTTCGCTCACCCCGGTGCGCGAGCCCAATGACGGCTACTGGTCGGATGTCTGGATGAAGAAGCCCTTCGCTGCCGTCTACTGGTCGGGCCGCTCGGTCGAGGATCAGATGTTCTCGACCGCCTATCAGTGCGGGGCTGCGTGGAATGACAGCTTCTGGTGCAATGACCGTTTCGAGGAACTGTTGATCAAGGCGCGCTCGGAGCTTGACGAGGACAAGCGCCGCGCGATGTATCACGAGATGCAGGCCATCGTGTCGAACGATGGCGGCGTGGTGATCCCGATGTTCGCCAACTATGTCTTCGGCAATTCCACCAAGGTCGCCCATTCCGACACGCTCGGCTCCAACTGGGACGTGGACGGGATGCGCTTCATCGAGCGTTGGTGGATGGCCTGAAGCCAGCCCGCGCGATTGCACGGGGCCCGGTGGCGTTTCGCCGCCGGGCCCGACGCCAACGAAAATCCGACATCGGGAGAGACATGACCATGACCCCCAAGCTGACCCTTTCCGCCCTTGCGCTCACGCTCGCCGCCGGCCCTGCGCTGGCCAATTGCGAGCGCGTGACCTTCTCCGATGTGGGCTGGACCGACATCACCGCCACCACCGCCGCCACCACCGTGGTGCTGGAGGCTTTGGGATACGAGACCGACATCAAGGTGCTTTCGGTGCCCGTGACCTACACCTCGCTCGCCAAGGGCGATATCGACGTTTTCCTGGGCAACTGGATGCCAACGATGGAGGCCGATATCGCCCCCTACCGCGAGGCCGGGACCGTGGACACCGTGCGCACCAACCTTGTCGGGGCCAAGTATACGCTGGCCACGAACGCCGCCGGGGCCGCGCTCGGGATCACCTCGTTCGAGGCCATCGCAGGGCAGGCCGAGGCGCTGGAGGCGACCATCTACGGCATCGAGCCGGGCAATGACGGCAACCGTCTGATCCTCGACATGATCGAGGCCGATGCGTTCGGCCTTGGCGGGTTCAAGCTGCGCGAAAGCTCCGAACAGGGGATGCTCGCGCAGGTCGCGCGCGCCGACCGCCGGGATGAGCCGGTCGTGTTCCTCGGCTGGGAGCCGCACCCGATGAACGCCAATTTCGAGCTGACCTATCTGGAGGGCGGCGACGACTGGTTCGGCCCCGATCTGGGCGGCGCGGTGGTTGCCACCAACACCCGCGCGGGTTTTGTGGCGGAGTGTCCGAACGTAGGTAAGCTATTGCAAAACCTCGAATTTACCCTCGCCATGGAAAACGAGATCATGGGCGCGATCCTTGACGATGGAGCCAAGCCCGAAGTCGCGGCAAGCGCCTGGCTCAAGGAAAATCCCGGCGTTCTGGACGGCTGGCTCGACGGCGTGACCACGCAGGACGGCGGCGACGCGATGGCGGCGGTCACATCCGCGCTCGGGCTTTGAGAGCGGACGGGGCGGCCCGCGCCGCCCCTTTCGCCCCGCGTGAAAGGAGTGCCCCATGGACTGGCTGACCGAGCACAAGATCCCCGTGGGCCGGTGGGCCGAGGATTTCTTCCTCTGGCTTCAGGACCATGGCGCGGCCTTCTTCGACGGGATGGCAGCGGTGATGGAGGGGCTGATCGACGCCCTTCTCTGGCTGCTCCAGACGCCCCACCCCATTGTGATCATTGCGGTTTTCGTGGGGCTGACCTGGGCCTTGCAACGCAACTGGAAGACCTGCCTTTTCGTCTTCCTTGGCTTTCTCTTCATCCTCAACCAGGGCTACTGGATCGAGACCACCGAGAGCCTGACACTGGTGCTGACCTCCTGCCTTGTGTGCATGGCCATCGGCGTGCCCATCGGCATCGCGGCGGCACACCGCCCGCGCCTTTATGACGGGATGCGCCCCGTGCTCGATCTCATGCAGACCCTGCCCGCATTTGTCTATCTCATTCCGGCGATAGTGTTTTTCGGCATCGGCATGGTGCCGGGCCTCATTGCCACGGTGATCTTCGTGGTCCCTGCCCCCATTCGCCTCACACATCTTGGCGTGGCCTCGACGCCTCAGCCGCTTCTGGAGGCCGCGCAGGCGTTCGGGGCGACGGGCCGACAGACGCTCTGGAAGGTGGAACTGCCCTATGCGCTGCCGCAGATCATGGCGGGGCTCAATCAGACCATCATGCTGTCGCTCTCCATGGTGGTGATCGGGGCACTTGTCGGCGCGGACGGGCTTGGCGTGCCGGTGCTGCGCGCGATCAACACGGTGAATATCTCGCTCGGCTTCGAGGCGGGGCTGATGATCGTGGTGGTGGCCATCGTGCTTGACCGGATGCTGCGGATGGAGGGGCGGAAATGAGCGCCCCGGCCGTCCGTTTCGACCGCGTGTCCATCGTCTTTGGCGATACGCCCGCGCGCGCCCTGCCGCTGATGGACGACGGGCAATCACGCACGGAGATCCAGCAGGCCACCGGCCAGGTCCTCGGCGTGCATGACTGCGACCTGAGCGTGGCCCCCGGCGAAATCCTCGTGCTCATGGGGCTTTCCGGCTCTGGCAAGTCCACGCTCCTGCGCGCGGTCAACGGCCTCAACCCGGTGGTGCGCGGCAAGGTCGAGATCAACGACGGCAACGGCATGGTCGATGTCACCCATGCCGATGCCGCCACCCTGCGCCGGTTGCGTCAGCACCATGTGGCGATGGTGTTTCAGCAATTCGGCCTGCTGCCCTGGCGGACGGTGGCCGAGAACGTGGGGCTTGGCCTTGAGCTGGCGGGCGTGCCGCAGGCGGAGCGGGCTGATCGGGTCACGCGCCAGTTGGCGCTCGTGAACCTTTCGGACTGGGCCACGCGCAAGGTGGGCGAGTTGTCGGGCGGCATGCAGCAGCGCGTCGGCCTTGCCCGCGCCTTCGCCACCGAGGCGCCGATCCTGCTGATGGACGAGCCGTTTTCCGCGCTCGATCCGCTGATCCGCACCCATCTTCAGGACGAACTCATCGACCTGCAAAAGAAACTCGGGCGCACCATCATCTTTGTCAGCCACGACCTTGACGAGGCGTTCAAGCTGGGCCAGCGCATCGCCATCATGGAGGGCGGGCGCATCGTGCAATGCGGCACCCCGCAGGAGATTTTCACCAATCCCGCCACCGGATACGTCGCTGATTTCGTGGCCCACATGAACCCTTTGGGCGTCCTGGTCGCGCGCGACATGATGGAGCCGGTGAGCGGCCCGCCCGCCGCCGCCCCAGACCGCACCGTCCCGCCCGAGGCCACGATCCGGCAGGTGATGGCGGCCGCCCAGGACCATGACGCCCCGGTGGGGGTGGTCGAGAATGGCCGGCTTCTCGGCCAGATCACCCGCAACCGCATCCTGTCCAAGCTGCTCGACCCGCGCACCTGAGCCGTGGGCGGGCGCTACCCCGCTGCCGCCGCCAGCGCGCGCTGCAGGTCCTCGAGCAGGTCCTGCGGGTCCTCCAGCCCGACGCTGAGCCGCACCAGCCCCGGCGTGATTCCAAGGGCTGCCTTTTGCTCGGCGGGCAGGCGCTGATGCGTGGTCGTGGCCGGGTGCGTCACGATGGATTTCGCGTCGCCCAGGTTGTTGGAAATCAGCACGATTTCCAGCGCGTTGAGAAACCGGAACGCCGCCGCCTGCCCGCCCTTGATGTCGAGCGCGATCACCGTGCCGCCCTGCCCCATCTGCCGCAGCGCCAGCGCGTGCTGCGGATGATCGGCCAGCCCCGGATAGATCACCCGCAGCCGTGCATCCCCCGACAGCGCCTCGGCGATGGTCTGGGCACTTGCGGACTGCGCGCGAACGCGCAGGTCGATCGTCTCCAGCCCCTTGAGCATCACCCACGCGTTGAAGGGCGAGAGCGCGCCGCCGGTATGCTTCATGTAGGGCTCAAGGGTCTTGCGGATATACTCGCGCCGTCCCAGAACCACCCCGCCAAGGCATCGCCCCTGCCCGTCGATATGTTTGGTCGCCGAATAGACCACCACATCGGCCCCCTGCGCGATGGCATCCGAATAAACCGGCGTGGCAAAGACATTGTCCACCACCACCAGCGCCCCGGCGGCATGGGCCAGAGCGGCCACCGCCGCGATGTCGATCACCTCGAGCGTCGGGTTGGCGACGGTCTCGAAAAACACGGCCCTGGTGCCCGGCCTGATCGCGGCGCGCCATTGGTCAAGGTCAGTGCCATCGACGAAGGTCACCTCGACGCCAAAGCGCGTCAGCACCTCTTCCAGCACGTAAAGGCACGACCCGAACAGCGCCCGCGCCGACACCACGTGATCGCCCGCCCGCAGCATCGAGGTCAGCGCGCCCGACACCGCCGCCATGCCGCTTGCCGTGGCAAAGGCGTCCTCGGCCCCCTCGAGCGCCGCAATACGCTCCTCGAACATGGCCACGGTGGGATTGCCGTAACGGGCATAGATGAACTCGTCCGGGCCCGCCTGAATGAACCGCGCCTCGGCCGCCTCGGCGCTCTCGTAGACAAAGCCCTGGGTGAGGAAAATCGCCTCGCTCACCTCGTTATACTGGCTGCGCCGCGTGCCGCCATGGACCAGTTTGGTGCGTGTCTTCATGTCCGTCCTCCGGGCGCATGGCCCAACTGAAAAAGCCCCCGACGCGGTCAAGCGAAAGGGGGCTTTCATCCTGACCTCTTTAGCGGGATGTTTAACGTGGCCCGCAATCCGGTAACAAATCGCCACGCGTTGCGCTTTAGCCGCAGGTTCAGCCTGCGTCAACTCTGTCACCGGAATTTAACCAAAGCGTCGCGGCACCGACATATGGCGCGCCTAATGCCTTGCCACAAGATGTTGTGGGGGTTGGGGACCATGCCGCTCATTCACCTGAACGCCGGGGACGACCTGCCCGAAACGATCCCCGATACCGGCTCCGGCCCTGTCATCGTGATGGTTCACGGGTTCAAATACGCCCCCGGCCATGCCACCGAATGCCCGCATCGCCACATCTTCTCGCTTTCGCCCGAGCGGGAGTGTTTCAAGGTTGTCAGTTGGCCGCGTGGCCTTGGTTTCGACGGCATCCGCCCCGGCGAGGGGCTGGCCGTGGGCTTTGGCTGGCACGCGCGCGGCTCGCTCTGGCAGGCCTACCGAGAGGCGGCGCGCGCGGGCGCCGCACTCGCCACGACGATCAAGACCCTGCGCGCCCGCGCGCCGCACCGCCCCATCCACGCCATCGCGCATTCCTTTGGCGCGCGGGTGGTGCTCTCGGCGCTGACCCATCTTGAGCCGGGCGCGCTCGACCGCGTGATCCTGCTCGCGGGGGCCGAGTTCGGCCATAACGCCGCGCAGGCGCTCGCCTCGCCTGCGGGCCGGTCGGCGGAGGTGATCAACGTCACCACGCGCGAGAACGATCTTTACGATTTCCTGCTGGAATGCCTGATTTCGGCGCCCGCGCGCGGCGACCGCAGCCTTGGCCTCTCGTTGCCCACGGGCACCAATGTCGTGACGCTGCAACTCGATGATCCCGCCACGCTTGAGCTTCTGGCGCGCGCGGGGTTCGACGTCGCGCCCCCCGCCGCGCGCATCTGCCACTGGTCGCCCTATACCCGCCCCGGGGCGCTGCCGTTCTACGGCGCGCTTCTGCGGGCACCGGAACGTTTGTCGCTGGCGCAACTTCGCGCCGCGCTGCCCGAGCGCGCGGCACCGCGCTGGTCGCGGATCATGGCCGAAATTCCCTTGCCAATGGGCCGCAAAGCGTCATTCTGACCGGGCACCGCCGGACGGAGAGACGCCATGCAAGATCCGATTGACCTCTATTACTGGCCCACACCGAACGGCTGGAAGGTCTCCATCGCGCTCGAGGAAATGGGCCTGCCCTATCGCTGTCACCTGATCGACATCGGCGCAGGCGATCAGCATGCGCCTGCCTTCCTCGCCGTCTCGCCCAATAACCGCATCCCCGCGATCACCGATCCCGAGGGGCCCGATGGCGCGCCGATCCATATCTTCGAATCGGGCGCGATCCTGCTCTATCTCGCGCGCAAGACCGGGCGCTTTCTGGGCGAGACCGAGCGCGAGCGCATCGCGGTCGAGCAATGGCTCATGTGGCAGATGGGTGGCGTCGGGCCGATGGCCGGTCAGGCGCATCACTTCCTCAAGTTCGCGGCCGAGGACATCCCCTACGCCAAGGACCGTTACCGCAGCGAGGTCGCGCGCCTTTACGGCGTGCTCGACCGACAACTGGCGGATAATCATTATGTCGCGGGCGATTTCTATTCCATCGCCGACATGGCGCTCTGGGGCTGGTGCTCGCTCTGGGAGGGGCAACAGCAGACGCTGGAGGACAAGCCGCATTTCGCCCGCTGGCTGGCTGAGGTGGCCTCGCGCGACGGCGTGCGTCGCGGGCGCGCGCTGCATGCGGACCGGCGCCGCGACCCCACCGCCAAGCCCGCCTGAGGCGCGCGCTCGGCCCTTGCGCGGGAGGCCGGTTCGCTCTACGCTAGCGGTAACTTGTAATGGAGGGCGTGACGTCATGACGCCCAAGCGTCCGATTGGTGCGGGCGCTTCCCCGAAGCCGGTCGAGAGCCCCGCGCCGAGCCTCCCGGATCGCCCGCCGCTTTACGCGGCGCTCGATCTTGGAACAAATAGCTGCCGCATGTTGATTGCCCGTCCCGAGGGCAGTCAGTTTCATGTCGTGGACAGTTTCTCGAAGTCGGTTCAGCTTGGCAACGGGCTGGAAAGCTCGGGACGTTTGTCGCGTGCCGCCATCTACCGCACCATTCAGGCGCTGCGCGTGTGTCATCAGAAACTGCGCCGCCACCGCGTGACGCGGATGCGCCTTGTCGCCACCGAGGCCTGTCGTCGTGCCACCAACGGGCGCGAATTCATGAGCCGGGTCGAGCGCGAGACCGGGCTCAGGCTCGACATCATCGCGCCCGAGGAAGAGGCGCGGCTTGCCGTCGTGTCCTGCGCGCCGCTGGTCAGCCCCACCACCGAACAGCTTCTGGTGGTGGATATCGGCGGCGGCTCGACCGAGCTTGTCTGGATCGACCTGCGCGAATTGCCCCCGTCCGAGCGCCGCCGCGCCATCATGCAAATGCATCTCGGCTTTCACAATCCCGCCCCCGGCCCCGCCGCGCGGGTGGTGGACTGGATCAGCGTGCCGCTTGGGGTGGCCACGCTGCGCGAACAGTTCCGCGATGTCGAGGACGACGCCGCGCGCTTTGCCCTGATGAGCTGGTATTTCGAGGAAAACCTTGCCGAGTTTGCCCCCTACAAGGACGAGCCGTCGCGCGACGGCTTTCAGATCGTCGGCACCTCGGGCACGGTCACAACCGTCGCGGCCAGCCATCTCGGCCTGCGGCGCTATGACCGCAACAAGGTTGACGGGATGACCATGACCAGCGACGAGATCGACCGCGTGATCCGGGGCTATCTGACCCTTGGACCGGCGGGGCGCAGGCGCGACCCGCGCATCGGACAGGACCGGCAGACCCTGATCATGTCGGGCGCGGCGATCCTTCAGGCGCTCTTGCGGTGCTGGCCCACGGACCGGCTCTCGGTTGCCGATCGCGGGCTGCGCGAGGGGATGCTCTATGCGCAGATGGCCGCCGATGGTGTGCTCGACGAAGGAGAGACGTGATGGCCAAGGGACCGGATGGCAAGAACACCTCGGGGCGCGGGCTGCGCGACCTGACGGTCAAGGTCAAGACGGCGCGCGGGCGGCGCGCCTCCTCGACACGCTGGCTGCAACGGCAGTTGAACGACCCTTACGTGCAACGCGCGCAGGCCGAGGGCTATCGCGGGCGGGCGGCCTACAAGATCATGGAACTGGACGACAAATACGGCTTTCTTGTGCCCGGCGCGCGGGTGGTCGATCTGGGCTGCGCGCCCGGCGGCTGGTTGCAGGTGGCGGTGCCGCGCGTCAACGCGCTCGGGGACCAGTCCGGCAAGCGGCAGGGCTTGGTGCTCGGCATCGACCTGCAAGAGGTCGAGCCGGTGGCAGGGGCCGAGATCCATCAGCTCGATTTCATGGCAGACGATGCCGACGCGACGGTGAAGGCATGGCTCGGGGGCCGCGCCGATGTGGTCATGTCCGACATGGCCGCCGCCTCTTCCGGGCACAAGCAGACCGACCATTTGCGCATCATCGCGCTCTGCGAGGCGGCGGCCTATTTCGCCTTCGACGTGCTGGCCGAGGGGGGCACATTCGTCTCCAAGGTGCTCGCGGGCGGGGCCGAGGGCGAGTTGCAGAAGCTGCTGAAACAGCGCTTTGACAAGGTCGCCAACGTCAAACCCCCCGCCTCGCGCGCCGACAGTTCCGAGAAATTCGTGGTCGCCACAGGCTTTCGCGGCTGAGCGGCGCGCCCCCGTTGACGCCGCCCGAAACCGGCGTAAGGTCGCGCCCGAACACCCCCTCCGGAGACGTCCCCATGAGCCTTGCCAACGGTCGCGCCTATCTTGCCATCCCCGGCCCCTCGGTCATGCCCGAGGAGGTGCTGCGCGCCATGCACCGCTCGTCGCCGAATATCTACGAGGGTGCCCTGATCGAGATGACGGCGGGCCTCATCCCCGACCTGCGCGCCGTGGCGCGCACGGCGGGCCGCGTGGCCATCTATATCTGCAATGGCCACGGCACATGGGAGGCGGCGCTGGCCAACACGGTCGCCCCCGGCGAGCGGGTTCTGGTGCCTGCCACGGGCCGTTTCGGCCATGGCTGGGCCGATGTGGCGCGCGGTCAGGGGATCGAGGTGGAGATGCTCGATTTCGGCAAGCGCGCCGCCATGGACCTTGGCCGCGTCGAGGCGGCGCTGCGCGCCGATAAGGGCCACACAATCCGCGCCGTGCTGGCCACCCATGTGGATACCTCCACCTCGGTTCGAAACGATATCAAGGCGTTGCGAGACGTTCTTGACGCAACGGGCCACCCGGCACTCTTGATGGCCGATTGCATCGCCTCGCTGGCCTGCGACCGGTTCGAGATGGACGCCTGGGGCGTCGATGTGATGATCGCGGCCAGCCAGAAGGGCCTGATGGTGCCCCCCGGCCTTGGCTTCGTGTGGTTCTCCGACAAGGCGGCGGAGGCGCGCAGGCGCATCGGTTCCGTGACGCGCTACTGGGACTGGACGCATCGCGCCGACCCGGAAATGTTCTATCAGTATTTCGGCGGCACGGCCCCCACTCATCACCTCTACGGGCTGCGCGCCGCACTCGACCTGATCAACGCCGAGGGGATCGAGGCAATCTGGGACCGCCACGAAACCCTCGCCCGCGCCATCTGGGCGGCCTGCGAGGCATGGGGGACCACCGGCCCGCTGGAGATGAACGTGGCCGACCGGGCCTTGCGCAGTCACGCCGTCACGGCACTGAGGATCGGCGCGCCGCATGGATCAAACCTGCGGCAATGGGTGCAGGACCAGACGGGCGTGACCCTTGGGATCGGGCTGGGAATGGCCGAGCCGGGCGATCCGGCCTGGCACGGGTTTTTCCGCATCGGCCATATGGGGCACGTGAACGCGCATATGGTCCTGGGCGCGCTCGGGGCCATCGAGGCGGGGCTGGTGGCGCTTGATATTCCGCATGGTGAGGGGGGCCTCACGCGCGCCGCCGAGGTGATCGCGCGCGGCGTCAGCCGTCCTTGAGCAGGCGGTCAGCCTTCTTGCGCACCAGAACCGTGCGCAGATCGTGCATGGCCAGCAAGAGCGCGTCGGTCACCTGCTCAAGCTGGGCGTCGGTCGCTTTCGATTGCACCCAATGCGTCGTGGTGTTGAGGTAATCGACCGCCCGCAGGATATCGTCGATATCGCGGTGTTCGAGGAGCCTGAGCCGCTCGGCCATCCAGCTTTCGATCGCGGCCATATCCTCGGGCGTCAGCTCCCGCTCGCCATGCGGCTTGACTTCGAGCTTGCGGATGTTGACGCTGGCAATCTGCTCCATGTCGATGCGTCGCTGGCGGTTCTCGGTATCGACCCGGAACACGAAAGCGCCGTTCTCGCGGACGCGGAAATAATAGTCCGGCAGATCGCCCGCCATATGCCCCTCTTACCGCAACCCCGCGCAGAACCTCTCGATCCGCGCGCAGGCCTCGGTCAATGCCTCGTCGGATGTAGCGTAGCTGATGCGGAAATGCGGCGAAAGCCCGAAGGCCGCGCCAAAGACCACCGCGACGCCAGTCTCTTCCAGAAGCGCGGTGGCGAAATCCTCATCCGTTTCGATCCGTGCGCCGCCGGCACTCACCTTGCCGATCAGCCCCGCAATGGAGGGATAGACATAAAAGGCGCCCTCGGGACGCGGACAGTCGATGCCGGGAATGGCATTGAGCCGCTCCACCACCAGATTGCGCCGCCGCACGAAGGCCGCGTTGTTCGCGGCGATGAAGTCATGGCTGCCGTTGAGCGCCTCGACCGCCGCCCATTGGCTGATGGTGCAGGGGTTGGAGGTGCTTTGGCTCTGGATCTTGCGCATGGCTGCGATGAGGGGTTTCGGCCCCGCCGCATAGCCGATCCGCCAGCCGGTCATGCAATAGGCTTTGCTCACCCCGTTGCAGGTCAAGGTTCGGTCATAAAGACCCGGCTCGACCTCTGCGGGCGTGCAAAACGCGAAATCGTCATAGGCCAGATGCTCATACATGTCGTCGGTCATCACCATGACATGCGGATGACGCATGAGCACATCCGTGAGCGCCCTCAACTCGGCGCGCGAATAGCCCGCGCCCGTCGGGTTCGACGGCGAGTTGAAGATGAACCACCGCGTTTTCGGCGTGATCGCCGCCTCGAGCGCCTGCGCGCTCAGCTTGAACGCCGTCTCGATCCCTGCGGGCACGATCACCGGCTCGCCGCCCGCGAGCAGCACCATGTCCGGGTAACTCACCCAATAGGGTGCCGGAATGATCACCTCGTCACCGGGATTGAGCGTCGCCATCAGCGCGTTGTAAAGGATCTGCTTGCCGCCCGAGGCCACGCTGACCTGAGAAGGTTCATAGTCCAACCCGTTGTCGCGCTTGAATTTCGCGCAGATTGCCGCCTTGAGTTCGGGGATACCATCGACGGCGGTGTATTTGGTGCGCCCCTCTTCAATCGCGCGGATACCGGCGGCGCTGATATGCGGCGGGGTCGGGAAATCCGGCTCTCCCGCGCCAAGCCCGATCACGTCGCGGCCCGCGGCCTTCAACTCCTGTGCCTTGGTGGTGACGGCTATGGTGGGCGACGGCTTGACGCGGTCAAGCGTCGCGGAAAGGCGGATCATGGTCGGCTCCGGTTTGAATTTGTCTCCCAAACCTCTTAGGGTGCGCCAGAACCACGATCAAGGACGATCGCCGGAAAGGAAAAGCAATGACCGAGACCACAGAGCACTGGTTCGACCCCGACGCCACCACCTTTGGTGACCGCATCGCCGGCGCGCGCGAGCGTTCGGGCATGAGCCAGAGCGATCTGGCCAAGCGCCTCGGCGTCAAGCTCAAGACGCTCAAGGGTTGGGAGGACGACCTCTCGGAGCCACGCGCCAACAAGCTGTCGATGATGGCCGGGCTTCTCAACGTCTCCCTGCTCTGGCTCTTGTCGGGCGAGGGCGAAGGCCCCGATTCGCCCGCCATGGGCGAGCTCTCCCCTGACATCTCGGGCCTGCTGACCGAGATCCGCGACATCCGCACGCAGCTTGTCTATTCCACCGACCGTCTGGCGCGTCTGGAAAAAATCCTGCGCGCCAAGCTGATGGAGGAAGCCGGTGAGTGAGGAAAGCCCGGAGCACCGCATTCGCCGCCTGACGATGCGCGCGAACCGGCGTGGAATCAAGGAGATGGATATCATCCTCGGCCACTACGCCGAGGCGCGGCTTGGCGCGATGGACGCCCCCGCGCTTGATCTTTTCGACGCGTTCCTGTCCGAGAACGATCAGGACCTTTACCAATGGGTGACCGGTCAGGGGGCGGTGCCCGATCGCTTTGCGCCACTCATCGACGACATTGCGCGCCACGCCTTTTCGCGGAAATAGCGCGCATTTTAGGCATAAGGCATCCAGTTTAACCGATTATTGGCGGTTTTACCGCAACGTCCCTCGCGAACCCATCGCAAGGGAGAATTGGATGAGCTTTCAAAAGCCCCTCGGCGCGCCCCCCTCGCGCGCCGCCTATGTCACCGGCTATCTTGAAGCCCTCGCGCTGGTCGAACGGCTGCACCGGCTGCTTCTTGACGTGATCAAGGACGAGTTCGAGCGCGTCGGCGTCATCGAGATCAACGCCGTGCAGGCACTCTTGCTGTTCAACATCGGCGAAAACGAGGTGACGGCGGGGGAGTTGAAATCGCGCGGCTACTATCAGGGCAGCAACGTGAGCTACAACCTCAAGAAACTGGTCGAGACGGGCTATATGCACCATCAGCGCTGCGAGGTGGATCGCCGCGCCGTGCGTGTGCGCCTGACCGAGAAGGGCCGCGGCATCCGTGATGTGGTGGCCGCCCTCTTCGAGCGCCACGCCGAGGGGCTTGAAGGGCGCGGCGTGCTCGGCCCCGACGGGCTCGATCAGGTCACCACCGCGCTGCGCCGGGTAGAACGCTACTGGAGCGATCAGATCCGGTATATCTATTAGCGCCGGGTCGATTGGAACGGACGCGACAGTGCCATTCACACGTCCGGCGCGGGCGGGCAATATCAGAGATGCGCGCCGGGGCCGTCCTGCCTGAATCGCACGATCATCACCCCGCCCTCGTCGCTATCCACATAGACGGTCTGGCCGGGAATGCGCACCACCGGGCGGCGCGCCTCATCGCCCGCGCGCCACGGGCGCGAGGTGGTCATGCAGCGCGCCTCATGTCCGCCGTAATCGGCCGTCGGACGCACCTCGCGCATGAACGTGAGGCCCCGCACCAGCGCCTCGCCATCGAGAAACACGGCGCCCGACCCAAGCAGACGATGCTCGACCCCCTGCGTCAGGACCGATTGCCGCTCGCTCTGCGCCCAGACCCCGCAAACAAGGGTGCGGCCCTGCGCCTCGCGCAGATCGACCGCGACGGTCACACCACCACCGCTGTCATAACTGCCACCGTCCACAACCGGGTTGGGTCCGAGCCGTGCCACCACCTGCGGGCCGGTCGCGGCAGAGCAGGCGGCCAGTCCGAGACCGGCGACAAGGGTAAGGGCGATACGCGTCATGCTGGCCTCCGTGATCATCCGTGTCTGACCAGAACATAGGCAATCGCGCGGGATATGCCAGCGCCACCGCCTAGCCAGAGGTGGCGAACGCCTCGGTTTCCTTCAACATTTCGGGATACCAGCGTTCGAGCGCGGGCAGGAACCCCGCGCGCAGCCGCGCCGCCTGCGCGGGCGTCAGATCCTCGCGCCAGACACCCGCCTGTCCGCGCGCAAAGAATTTCTGCATCCCCTGAGGCCGTTCGATAAAGCCGAGCGTCTCTTCCTGTCGCTTCATCGCCTCGAAACTCGTGGCCTTGATCGCGCGCGCCAGCTTCGGCCCGTCCACCTTGACGCGCAGGAATTTCTCCAGCAGGGCGCGCATCGCCTTGCCGGGGCTGGCAAGCAGATCCTCGTAGCGCACCACATGCAGCGGCAGGCCACCGGCATGGGTCCAGGTGTGGATATGGTCGTCCCAGCGGCCCAGAAGATCGACGATCCCCGACGGCGTGCCGGTGACCGTATCGGGGTTGAGCATCTGGGTAATCGCAGTGTCCAGATCGCAATTCTGATGTCGCGCGAAGGACGGGGCCAGATCGAACGGGTTGCGCAGGATGTAGATCGCCGCCGCCGTCACCTCGGGGGGGATCACATCCTGATCGAAAAGGCGGACCGGCTGGCAATGGGTCTTGACGAAATGATGGTCGGGTTTCGAGGCCGCGATGAGGCGCAGCGCCTTGCCGCGCACCGCCATCCATTCTTCCAGATTGGTGCCGTGATATTTGCCCCCGGCGGCGGCATCAAAGAAATCCGCGCGCGTATCACCGGTGGTGAACTGCCGCAGGTTGTTGATATCGGGCGCCTTTCCCGGCGGCATGAAGTAATGCGCCAGAAGCGACCGCATCCAGGTGTTGCCGGATTTGGGATAGCTCGCCAGCCAGATGATCCGCCTCAGATCGCTCATTCCAGATATCCGTAACGCTTCATCGTCGTGCCCAGCTTGTCGCGGATGATGTCCGCCAGCGCCGGATCGAGATCGGTTTTCCACTGATCCTTCTGGCCCTTGCCGAAGAACTTTTCGCTTTCCTTCGGCTTTTCGATGAAGCCGGACTGCTCTTCCTGCCTGGACAATTCGTCGAAGCTTGAAAACCGGATCGCCCGTTGCAGGCGCTCGGGGTCCACCGGCACGCCGATCAGCTCCAGAGCCTTGGAAAAGTGCGTCTCGGGGTCTTCAAGAAGGTCTTCGTAGCGCAGCACAAGCTGCGGCCAGGGCGCGTATTTCACCCAACTGCGCACATGACCTTCCCATGTCCCGAGAAAGTCGGCGACCGAGGTTTCAACCGGGAGGTTGGCGTTCTCGGGATGGGTGATGCGTTCGACCGCAACCTCGTGGGTCATCCGGTAATGGCGCGCGTAAGACAGCACCATGTCGAGCGGATTGCGCATGATGTAGATCGACGCGCGGGTGAATTTCTCGGGGATAAGCTCCACCTCGTAGGCGGTGACGCGGGCATTGTGGGTCTTGACGAGGTTGATGTCGGCATTGTTGTTCACGATGCCGCGCAACACCTTGTGGCGGTATTGCAGGGTGAGCGCCACGCGGTTGAGGTCAAGCTTGCGGCCCGCCACCGCGTGATAGGCGGCGGCCATGGAATCGCCGCTGCCGACGCGGCGAACTTCGTTGATATCAAGCGGCTTTTGGGTGTTCAGCAGGTAATTGGCCAGAAACACCCGCGTCCAGGTGTTGCCGGATTTCGGGTAGGAGGCCAGCCAGACGATGCTGCGTTTCATGCTTTGGGTCATCCCCGGTATCATGTCATGTCAGGCCCGGAATAGAAAAGGCGGGGGGAAATGTCACCCCCCGCCCCTTCAGATTTTGAACCGGTCGATCAGAACGACAGGTTGATCGAGGTCGCGATGAGCGTGCCTTCGACTTCGGTGTTCGGGTTGGCGAACGCCGCGTCGGTCGAGCCTTCTGCATAGAGGGCGTAGATCGTCCAACGGACGCCTTTGCCCAGCGTGCGGCTGGCGGCGAGCTGGTAGGCTTCATACTCGGCTTCACCGCCGGCATTGTTGTCCCACTCACCCTGATAGGTGTCGAAACCGATCGACCACGGGCCAGGGATGTCATAGGTCACACCAAGGCTCCAGCCTTCCTGGTCGTTTGCCAGGCCGCCGTTGTCGTTCTCGGCATAGGAACCACCGAAGGTCCAGCCAGCAACGCCGATGGTCGCGCCCACGCCCCAGGTATCGGGATCGTCGGTGCCCGGGATCCCGGTGTTGTTTTCGGCAGTGCCGTAACGCGCGCCAAAGTTGATGTCGACGCCGTTGAACGACTGCGAGTAGCCGAGACCGATATCCCAGATGTCGGTCACACCGATGTTGCGGTTCACACCACCGTTGTTACCGGCGTTGTTGCCGCTATTGGCAGCAGTGAAACCACCGTTGACCGTGGCGGCGTAGGAAACACCGAGGGTCAGGCCGTTGAACGACGGGGTGTAGTAGGTGATGCGCGGAACGTCGTTGTTGCCGAGAACCTCGGTGTAGGACGAGATTGCCGCCTGACGGAAGTTCCAGGGCAGGTTACCACCGTTGCCGGTCGAGATCGGGATGAAGCCCGACAGCGACGGCGAGTTGATGCCGATCACGCCGCCGACCTGCGGTGCTGCGACCATCATCTTGTAGCCGGCCGAGTTCTCGTTGCCGATATCGATGCGGCCGAGCGTGTCGGACGAGATCGACATGAACGATTCGTCGACGATCGCGCCACCGGTGTTTTTCGATTCGTACTGGACGTCGATGCCGAAGGTCAGGCCGTTGTCGAGGGTGACCGACGGCTTGAAGTGGATTTCCGCGTTGGTGAAGGTATCAACGCCGTCCCAGTCACCGGGGGTCACGTCATTGTCGACGTCGACGTAACCGACGTGGGTGTTGTGGAAACCGCCCCACTTCATGTTCCATTCCTGGGCCGAAGCCGGTGCAGCCATGGCGACGCCGAGTGCGATCGCGCTGGTGCTCAGAAGATGCTTTTTCAAGGGTGTCCCTCCTCAGAAGCAAGATTTCATATCCGCCGCACCAGTCATTGACACGGCTTGGGACATGAAATGCGCCAAACCCGCCATGCGAGTCAACGCAGCCCCCCCTGCCCGCGTGCTTCCTGTCGGGAATGTGGCTCAGAAACCACACACCTTTCGGACAGGCGGCCAAGGGCAGAAAATGCCGGAATTGAAAGGAAGTTACATCATGGGGCCGATGCCGTGATCCTGGCCCGCTGAAACGGGGGCGCGCGTTCGCCGCGCCCCCGTCGTCTGGCGTCGTTTCAGAAGCTCAGATTGATCGAGGTGGCGATGATCGTGCCCTCGACCTCGGTGTTGGGATTGGCCGAGCCGCCGCCGCCGGGACCCGCCGCAAGCCCGTTCGCATTGACCGTGCCTTCGGTGTAGATCGCATAGACCGCCCAACGGACACCTTTGCCCAGCGACCGGCTTGCCCCCAGCTGATAGGCTTCGTATTCGGCCTCGCCGCCGATATTGTCGTCCCATTCGCCCTGGAACGTGTCGAACCCGATGTCCCACGGGCCGGGAAGGTCATAGGTCACGCCGAGGCTCCAACCCTCCTGATCCGGCATCAGCCCGCCGTTGTCGTTCTCGCCGTAGTGGCCACCAAAGGTCCACCCGGCGACACCGAAAGTCGCGCCGAGGGCCCAGACATCGGGATCATCCGTGCCCGGCAGACCGGTGTTGTTCTCGGCGGTGCCATAGCGCGCGGCAAGGTTCACATCGACGCCGTTGAAGGACTGCTTGTAGACCAGACCGATATCCCAGATGTCGGTCACGCCGATATTGCGATCCACACCACCGTTGTTGCCGGCGTTGGCGTTGCTGTTCCCGGCACCGAGGTTGCCGTTGATCGTGGCCGCGTAGGACACCCCGAGGGTCAGGCCGTTGAACGAGGGCGTGTAATAGGTGATCCGCGGCACGTCGTTGTTGCCCAGCACCTCGATCCCCGACGAGATCGCCGCCTGACGGAAGTTCCACGGCAGGTTGCCGCCCGAGCCGGTGTTGAGCGGGATGAACCCCGAGAGCGTGCCGGTGTTGATGCCGAGCACGCCTTTGACCTGCGGTGCAGAGACCATCATCTTGTAGCCGGCCGAGTTCTCGTTGCCGAGGTCAATGCGGCCGAGCGTTTCCGACGAGATCGACAGGAACGATTCGTCAACCGTCGCGCCCCCCGTATTCAACGCCTCGTATTGCACGTCGATACCGAAGGTCAGGCCGTTGTCGAGCGTGATCGACGGCTTGAAGTGGATTTCCGCGTTGGTGAAGGTGCCGACACCGTCGAAATCGGATCCCACATGGGCGGCGGTATCCGAGTCAAAGGAAGAATAGGCGACATGGAAGTTATAAAAACCGCCCCATTTCATGTTCCATTCCTGGGCCGCCGCGGGCGCGCCCAACGCGACGCCGAGGGCAATCGCGCTTGTTCCAAGCAGGTGTTTGTTCATGAGTGATGTCCTAGGTGAGTGGATAAGGCCGCTGCGCGGAATCGGCGCTTTGGCTCACATGAGGGTGAGCGACGCGGACCTCACGAACAAAGCAACTCCGCGTGAGCAGCCCCTGGACCCTTGCGACTGTGGCGCTTGGGTTACAAAACGGTCACGCGCGAGGCTGAGCCGAGGCCATGCCATGGAAAACCAGACGCGCACAGGTTGCCCCGCGCGCGCCCTTTTTTTATCGTCACTCAGAAGGTCAGGTTGATCGAGGTGGCAATCAAGGTGCCTTCGACTTCGGTATTGGCGTTCTGCGGGCCAACGGGAACCGCGATGTTGGCGGGATCGTTGTTGAAGCCATTGCCGTTCACGCTGCCCTCGGCATAAAGCGCATAGATCGTCCAGCGCACGCCCTTGCCGAGCGAACGGCTGGCGGCAAGCTGATAGCCCTCGTATTCGGCCTTGCCGCCCTGATTGTCGTCCCATTCACCCTGGAACGTATCAAAGCCGATATCCCAGGGGCCTGGGATGTCATAGGTCAAGCCAAGGCTCCAGCCCTCTTCGTCGGGCATGAGGCCACCATTGTCGTTCTCGCCGTAATGGCCGCCAAAGGCCCAGCCGGCAAAGCCGATGGTCGCGCCCACGCCCCAGACATCGGGATCGTCGGTGCCCGCGATACCGGTGTTGTTCTCGGCGGTGCCGTAACGCGCGGCGAGGTTGATATCTACGCCGTTGAACGACTGCGAATAGGCCGCGCCGATATCCCAGATATCGGAGACGCCGATGTTGCGGTTCACGCCGCCGTTGTTCCCGGCGTTGCCATTGCTGTTGGCCGCCGAGAAGCCGCCATTGACCGACGCGGCATAGGACACGCCGATGGTCAGGCCGTTGAACGAAGGCGTGTAATAGGTGATGCGCGGCACGTCGTTGTTGCCCATCACCTCGGTAAAGGACGAGATCGCCGATTGACGGAAGTTCCACGGCAGGTTGCCGCCCACACCGATCGAGATCGGGATGAAGCCCGACAGCGAGGGCGAGTTGACGAGGATCGTGCCGCCGACCTGCGGCGCCTCGAGCATCAGCTTGTAGCCTGCGGAGTTCTCGTTGCCGAGGTCGATGCGGCCAAGGCGGTCCGACGAGATCGACATGAACGATTCGTCAACGATTGCGCCGCCGTTGTTCTTCGCCTCATACTGGACATTGATGCCGAAGGTCAGACCGTTATCGAGCGTGACCGACGGGGTGAAGTGGATTTCCGCATCGGTGAAGGTGTCGACGCCGTCGAAATCCGCCGCAGTCTGCGCGGCGGTGTTCGTATCGACGCTGACATAGCCGACATGCGTGCTGTGAAAACCGCCCCATTTCATGTTCCATTCCTGGGCCGCCGCTGGCGCGCCCATGGCGACGCCAAGGGCAATCGCGCTTGTTCCAAGCAGGTGTTTGTTCATGAGTAATGTCCTCGCTGAGTGGGTCAGGCCGTTGCGCGCGAGTGGCGCTTTGGCTCACATCAGGGTGAGGGACAGAGACCTCACGGGCAAAGCAACTCCCCGTGAGCGGCCCGAAGAGACATAAAACTGTGACGCGCAGGGCACGTGGACGCCTCGCACAGGGCAGAACCGATGCCATGCGATACAAAACAAGGGCGCGCAGGTTGCCCCGCGCGCCCGCTGTCCTGCACCCCGATGTCCCGCGCCCTGAGGCCCGGTGCCGAGGGATCAGAACGAGAGGTTGATCGAGGTGCCGATCAGCGTCCCCTCGACCGAGGTATTCGCCACCGGCGCCCCGGCGATGGCCGCAAACGTGCCGCCCGCATCGCCATTGACCGTGCCCTCGGCATAGATCGCGTAGATCGTCCAGTTCACACCCGGCCCCAGATCGCGGCTTCCGATGATCTGGTAGGCCTCGTATTCGGCCTTGTCGCCCGAACCCGCGCCGGTGCCGGACCATTCCCCCTGATAGGTGTCGACGCCGATCAGCCAGGGACCGGGAAAGTCGTAGGTGACACCAAGGCTCCAGCCTTCCTCGTCAGGGGTGAGATTGCCGTTGTCGTTCTCGCCGTAAGAGCCGCCGACCACGAACCCGGCAAAGCCGATCGTGCCGCCGACGCCCCACACTTCGGGATCGCTGGTGCCGGCAATGCCGGTGTTGTTCTCCGCCATGCCGTAGCGCGCGGCGAGATTGAGGTCGATGCCATTGAACGACCGCTCATAGGCCGCCGCAATGTCGATGATGTCCGTAACCCCGATATTGCGGTCCACGCCGCCGTTATTGCCGGCCTTGCCGGGGCTGTTGGCCGCCGAAAACGCCGTGTCCGTCGCGGTCGCGGCGTAGGAAATGCCCAGCGTCAGCCCCGAGAAGGAGGGCGAGTAATAGCTGATGCGCGGCACCTGTTCGTTGCCCAGAACCTCGGTGAAGGAGGACAGCGCCGACTGCTGGAAATTCCACGGCAGGTTGCCGCCCACCCCAGCCGAAAGCGGGATGAAGCCCGACAGCGAGGGCGAGTTGATCCAGAGCGAGCCATCGACCTGCGGGGCCGACACGATCATCTTGTAGCCGACCGAATCCGTATTGCCGAGTTCGAACCGCCCCATGCGCTCGCTCTCGATCGTCATGAAGGACGTGTCGACAAAGGCGGCGGCATTGTTCTTGGTCTCGTATTCGACGTTGATACCGAAGGTCAGGCCGTTATCGAGCGTCACCGACGGCGTAAAGCTGATCTGCGCCTCGCCATAGGTGTCCACGCCGTCGAAATCGGTGCCCGCGAGTGCGGCCGTGTCCGAATCGACCGAAGCAAAAGCCACATGGGCGGTATAATAGCCGCCCCATGTCATGTCCCATTCCTGCGCACCGGCCGGCGCGGCCATGGCCAGACCTGCGGCAATGGCAGTTGTGCTCAGAAGCTGCTTTTTCAAAGGATGTCCCTCCTGGTATGCGGCTCTTGTCGACCGCACTGTTTCTGCCCTTGGGCGATGCGCTACTGTGTGCTTCGGCATGGAGGTGTCAACGCCTCTCGAATGGCGGGCCTCATGCAACTCACGCCTGTGGCGCGAAAATCACAGACCCCCCGCATGGCGCAGGATCCGCGCCACCGCCGTGTCGAACGCCGCGTCATCGACCGTGAGCGCCACACGCACCCAGGTGCGCAGCGTGTCGCCGAAGGAGGTGCCGGGCATGAGGGCGACGCCCTCCCGCGCCAGCAGATCAAAGGCGTATGCCTCTCCGTCCATGCCGGTCGCGCTCACGTCGATCATGGCGAACATGCCCGCCTCGGGGCGGTGCACCCGCAGCCGACCTGCGTCCTGGAGCGCCGCAGCCAGTCGCGCGGCCCGCGCCGCATAGCGCGCGCGCATTCCGCCCGCGACCTCCGAACCGTCACGAATCGCCGCCTCGGTCATGTCGGCAAGGAAGGGCTGATTGCCGAACAGCATCACCTCCGCCAGCGGCAGGAGCGCCTCGATGAAAGGCTGCGGGCCGACGCACCAGCCGCTGCGCATCCCCGGCGCGGCGTGGCTTTTGGAGATCGACGACACGGCGATCACCCGGTCGGCCAGATCCGGCATCGCGAGAGGCGAGGCAAAGCGCGCGCCCTCGAACACAAGCTCCTCGTAGACCTCGTCCACCACGATCCAGAGGTCGTGCGCCCGTGCCACAGCGCCAAGCGCGGCGATATCCTCGGGTCGCAGCAGCGCGCCCGTCGGGTTGTGCGGCGTGTTGAGCAAAAGCACCCGCGCGCGCCCCTCCACCCGCCCGTCCACCCGCGCCGCCACGTCCCCCGCCGCCATGCGAAACCCGCGCGCAGGGTCAAGCGGCACCGGCACCATCCCGGCCCCGGTGGCGCGGATCACCCCCTCATAGGTGGCATACATCGGATCGCCCACAAGCACCGTGTCGCCCGGCCCGGCCAGCGCCGCCATCACCGCGTAAAGCGCGGTCTGCGTGCCGGGAAAGCAGATCACGTGATCGGCGCTGAAGGCGCGCCCGCGCCGCGCGGAATACTGCGCGGCCAGCGCCGCGCGCAGCCCTGGCTCGCCGCGCCCGTTGGAATAGCCCGTGCGCCCCGCGCGCATCGCCCGCGCCGCCGCTTCGATGAGCGCCTCGGGCGCGGGCACGTCCGGCTCGCCGATGGTCAGTCGGATCACGTCGCGCCCCTCGGCGGCCATTTCGGCAGCGCGCGTGTGCACCGCCCATTTCGCGCCACCAAGCCCCGCCAACCGCTCCGTCACCGCCGCAAATCGCATCTCGCCCTCCAGATTTGCGCCGGACCATGGCGCGGGTCGCGTCCGGGCGCAAGCCGCCCCGTCGCCGGATCGTGATGCGGCGCGAAGGGCGGCTTTGTGATAGGCTCATGCCGGAGAACCACCAAGGGAGGGCGCGATGGCACGGACAATCGGAAACCCGCTGAGCTGGCTGGCAGAGGCGGCCATCGGCGCGGGCCGCGAAGCCGCCGAGGCGCATGACGGGCTGAGCGGCACACAGACCGCCCCTCCCGCCGTGCGCGCCCTGACCGAGGCCGACCTGCGCGAGGCCCTGCGCAAGGGGCTGGCCGATTTCACCGCCCTGCGCAGCGACGTGATCTTTCTGGTCGCGATCTATCCGGTGATCGGCCTCGTGCTGACGCTGGTGGCGTTTCACGGCGCGCGGCTCGAGATGGTGTTTCCGCTGGCGGGCGGGTTCATCCTGCTGGGGCCGGTGGTGGCAACGGGGCTCTACGAGATGAGCCGCCAGCGCGAGAGCGGCACGGCCGTAGGCTGGGGCGCGGCCTTTGACGTGATGCGCACCCGCGTGATCGTGCCGGTGGTCGTGTTGGGCGCGGGGCTTGTGGCGCTCTTTCTGACATGGCTTTACGCCGCGCATGTCATCCATGCGCTGACCCTCGGCGCGGCCATGCCCGACACGGTCGGGGCCTTCCTTCGCGAGGTTCTGACCACCGGCGCAGGCTGGCTGATGGTCGTGCTCGGCATGGGCGTGGGGCTCGCCTTCGCCGCGCTTGTGCTGGCGACAAGCCTCGTGGCCTTTCCCATGCTGATCGACCGGCGCGCGGGCGTCATGCAGGCTGTGGTCACCTCGATTGCCGTGGCCCGCGCCAGCCCCGCCGTGGTGGCCCGTTGGGGGCTGATCGTGGGCGTGGCGATGTTTCTGGGCGCGCTGCCCGCCTTTCTGGGGCTGGCGCTCGTGCTGCCAGTGCTGGGACACGCGACATGGCATCTCTACCGCGCCGCCGTGCCGCAAGACTGAGGCGGCAAAAGGCGCTCAACCCGCCTCGGCCAGTCGCGCCACGTAGCGCGCCAGCGTGTCGATCTCGAGGTTGACGCGGTCGCCCTCGGCGACCTCTCCCCATGTCGTCACCGTCTGCGTGTGCGGGATGAGGTTGACGCCGAACGTATCGCCCGAAACCTCGTTCACCGTCAGCGAGGTGCCGTTGAGCGCGACCGACCCCTTGGGCGCGATGAACCGCGCAAGCGAGGCTGGCGCGCGGAAGGTGAGGCGCGTGCTGTCGCCCTCCTCGCGCCGCCCGATCACCTCGGCCAGCCCGTCCACATGCCCCGAGACGATATGCCCGCCCAACTCGTCGCCCACGCGCAGCGCGCGCTCCAGATTGACCCGGCCCCCTTCGGCCCAATCGCCCAGATTGGTTTTCGACAGGGTTTCGGCAGAGATATCGACCTCGAACCAGTCCGCCCCGAGCGCCACGACCGTCAGGCACACGCCGTCACAGGCAATCGACGCCCCGATGTCGATGCGTCCCGTGTCATACCCCGTGCCCAATCGCGCCCGCATGTCGCCGCGCCGCTCGATCCTTGCGATGCGCCCGATATCGGTGATGATGCCCGTGAACATGGCCTGCCCTCCGCTCTTTGCCCCATGGCCTAGCCCCGCGCGCGGACCAAGACAAGCGGCAGTGCCGCAAAAGGCTTATTTTCGCCGGATTTCCGCGCTATGACACGTCGTCAAGAGCAGTCAAACGGTCCATCCAACCATGCCCCAAGCCCCCCGCGCCTTTCTGTTCCTTCAGGGACCGCACGGGCCGTTCTTCTGGCGGCTGGGGCAGATGCTGCGGCGGGCGGGGGCGCGCGTCCACCGCGTCGGCTTCAATGCCGGTGACCGGGTATTCTGGCCCGAGCGTGCAAGCTACACGCCCTACCGCGACGCGCCCGAGCACTGGCCCGCAACCCTGCGCCGCCTCATCGCCGGGCACAGCATCACCGATATCGTCCTTTACGGCGATACCCGCCCGATCCATGCCGAGGCGGTGGCCATCGCACGCGCGGCAAACATCACCGTGCATGTCTTCGAAGAGGGCTATATGCGCCCCTACTGGATCACCTATGAACGCGGCGGCAGCAACGGCCATTCGCGCCTGATGGAGACCAGCGTGGACGAGATGCGCGCGGCGCTCGCGCAATCCGACATGGACACGGCCCTGCCCCCCGCAAGCTGGGGCGACATGCGCCAGCACATCTTTTACGGCGCGCTCTATCACGGCTTTGTTCTCTTTCTGAACCAGCGCTACCGCCGCTTCAAACCCCATCGCGCACTTGGCGTCGGGCAGGAATTCGCGCTCTATCTCAAGCGGCTCTTTTTCATGCCGGTTCAGGCGCTTGAGCGGCGCGTTGCCACATGGCGCATCCGCACGGGCGGATTTCCCTATCATGTCGTGCTGTTGCAACTCGAACATGACGCCTCGTTTCAGGCGCATTCGCCGTTCTCGTCGATGACCGAGTTTCTCGAAGTGGTGCTCGACGGGTTCGCGCGTGGCGCACCGGGGCATCATCACCTTGTCATCAAGGCGCATCCGCTCGAGGACGGGCGCGCGCCCATCCGCGCCACATTGCGCCGCCTGACCGCCGCGCATGGCCTGCGGGGCCGCGTCCATTACCTGCGCGGCGGCAAGCTGGCACCGCTCCTCGATGAGGCGCGCAGCGCCGTCACCGTCAATTCCACCGCCGCGCAACAGGTGCTCTGGCGCGGCATCCCGCTGCGCACCTTCGGCGCGGCGGTCTATGCCAAGCCCGAGTTTGTCTCGACCCTGCCGCTGCCGGAATTCTTCGCCCGCGCCGAGCGCCCGGACCGCCGCGCCTATGCCGACTACCGGCGCTTTCTGTTGGAGACCAGCCAGTTGCCCGGCGGGTTCTATTCCGCCCGCGGCCGCCGTCAGGTGCTGCGGCAGGTGGTGGACATGATGCTCGCCCCCGACGATCCCTATGACGCGCTGCGCACCGGCACCGCGGCACCACGGCAACAGTTGCGCCTCGTTCCCTGACCCAGTCGCCACGAAACGCTGGATTTTCAAAGGCAACTCGGCTAATTTGACAAAAAAAGACCGAGGCAGACAATAACAGGTCGAGGAGACCGGGCAGTGACAACCTCCAGAACCCGATGGGTCAAACCCGTCGCCGCGCTGATGATTCTGACAATCGTCGCGGGCTGCGGCCTGCCACGCATGGGACCCAACAAGCGCGAGCTTTATGCCGGATCGGTGCAGCAACAGGGCGATGCCTTTGTCGTCACCGTCAATGACCGGGTGACGCGCGCCACCGCCGTGCAGCCCGCGCTCGGCTTTACCGATGATTTCCTCAACGCGGGCCTGCTCGGCTCGGATCAGATCAGCCCCGGCGACACGCTGGGTCTCACGATCTGGGAAAACGTCGATGACGGGCTTCTGGCCGGGGCCACGTCGAACCAGACCCTTCTGGAGGAAGTGCAGGTTGACGGATCGGGCTTCATCTTCGTGCCCTATGCCGGGCGCATCAAGGCGGCGGGCAACACGCCCGAGGGCGTGCGCCGTGTGATCACCGAACGTCTCGAACAGCAAACCCCCGATCCACAGGTCGAGGTGCGCCGCGTGGCGGGCAATGGCTCGACCGTGTCGATCAGCGGCGCGGTCGGCGGTCAGGGCGTCTATCCGATCGAGGCCCCGACGCGCCGCCTGTCGGCGATGATCGCTGCGGCAGGCGGCATTGCGATTGCCCCGGAAGTGGCGCAGATCACGGTCATTCGCGGCGACAAGCAGGCCAAGGTCTGGTTTCAGGACATGTTCAGATATCCGCAGTTCGACATTCCGTTGCGCGGCGGCGACCGTGTCCTTGTCGAGGCCGATACCCGCTCCTACACCGCGCTCGGCGCAACCGGCACACAGGCACGCGTGACCTTCGAGACGCAGACCCTCTCGGCGCTCGAGGGGATCGCGCAGGTGGGCGGGCTCAGTGTCGCGGCGGCCGATCCCACCGGCGTTTTCGTGCTGCGCAACGAACCTGCCGATATCGCCAACATGGTGCTTGGGCGCGATGACCTGATCGGCGCGCAGCGCATGGTTTATGTGCTCGACCTGACCAAGCCCAACGGCATGTTCCTTGCCCGCGATTTCGCGCTGCGCGACAATGACACGATCTACGTCACGGAAGCACCGTTTGCGCAATGGGGCAAGGTGATCGCGGCGCTGACCGGCACGCTTGGCGCGGTCGGCTCGGTCTCGACCGCCTCGGCGACCCTCTCCGGGGACTTTTGACGGCAATGCCAGTGCCTGAACCCGCCGGGGCCATCTCCCGGCGGGTTTTCCATTTCAACGGCGGGTTTCTCCGGCAGCGGCGCTTGCGGCGCATCCTCGCGCTTGCGGGATATGATCTGCGCCTCGGCTGGCCCGGAAAGGACGACCTTGTGGCGGTCTGGGGCCGCTCGCCCTATGCGCTGCGCGGCGAGACGGTCGCGGCACGGACCGGCGCGGGTCTCCTGCGGATCGAGGATGCCTTTCTGCGCTCGGTCCTGCCGGGGCGTAGCGGCGCGCCGCCGCTTGGCCTGCTGATCGACCGCACGGGCGTGCATTTCGACGCCTCCCACCCCTCCGACCTCGAAGCGATCCTTGCCCGCCATCCGCTTGACGAGACCCCGCTTCTGAACCGCGCGCGCGGTGCCATGGCGCGGCTGCGCGAGGCGCATCTTTCCAAATATTCCGGCACCGATCCCGACCTGCCCTGCCCGGCACCGGGCTATGTGCTGGTGATCGACCAGACGCGCGGCGACGCCTCGGTGCGCCATGGCGGCGCGGATGCGGCCACGTTCCGCGACATGCTGGTCTGCGCGCAGCTTGAGCATCCGCGCGCCCCCATCGTGATCAAGACCCACCCCGAGACCGCGCAGGGCCACCGCGCGGGCCATTTCAACGCCTCTGACGCCTCGGACCGCGTGCGCCTCCTCGCCGATCCGGTCAGCCCCTGGCACCTGCTGGAGGGGGCCATCGCGGTCTATACCGTCAGCTCGCAAATGGGGTTCGAGGCGATCCTCGCAGGCCACCGCCCGCATGTCTTCGGCCAGCCCTTCTATGCCGGCTGGGGCCTCACGACGGATCGCCACCCCGCCCCCCTGCCGCGGCGCGGCCGCGATCTCACCCGGGCACAGCTTTTTGCCGGGGCGATGATCCTTTACCCCAAATGGTATGACCCCTGCCGGGATCGTCTGTGCGATCTGGAAACCGCGCTCGGCGCGTTCGAGGCCGAAACCCGCGCCTGGCGCGAGGATCGACGAGGCTGGAACGCCGGCGGCATGCGGCTGTGGAAACGCGCGCCGATGCAGGGGTTTTTCGGGCGCTACCACGGCGTGATCTTTGATCGGGCCGCGCCAGAGCGTCCTGCGATGGTCTGGGCCTCCGCGCGCGCGCCGCTCCCCGAGGGCGCGGTGCGCGTCGAGGACGGCTTCCTGCGCTCGAGGGGCCTCGGGGCGGATCTCGTGCCGCCCCTGTCGCTCGTGCTCGACGATCTGGGCATCTATTACGATCCGACCCGCGAGAGCCGACTGGAACGCCTGATCGCCGCGCGCGCACGGCTGCGCCCCGATCAGGCGGCGCGCGCCGAGGCGCTGATCACCACGCTCACCCGCCACGCCTTGAGCAAATACAACCTCGGCGCGCCCGCCCCCGATCTGCCCCAAGGCCACCGGATCCTTGTGCCCGGTCAGGTCGAGGACGATGCCTCGATCCGTCTGGGCGCAGGAGAGATCACCACCAATCTCGGGCTGATCCACAAGGTGCGCGCGGCCAATCCCGGGGCCCGGATCCTCTACAAGCCTCACCCGGATGTGGAGGCCGGGCTGCGCCCCGGCGCAATTGCCCCCGAACTGCTTGCCGGTCTGGTGGATGCGGTCCTTGACGGCACCGATCCCGCGACGCTTCTGCCGCTGGTCGACGAGGTCTGGACCATGACCTCTCTGATGGGGTTCGAGGCGCTGTTGCGCGGCGTGCGTGTGACCACAACCGGCGCGCCCTTCTATGCGGGCTGGGGCCTCACGCGCGATCTGGGCGCGGTGCCTGCGCGCCGCACCGCGCGCCCCGGCCTCGCAGGCCTCGTTCACGCCACGCTCATCGACTATCCGCGCTACCGCGATCCCGTCTCGGGTCTGCCCTGCCCGGTCGAGGTGGTGGCCGAGCGTCTCGCCCATGGTCCCCTGCCCCGTCCGGGCCCCGCCAACCGGATGCTGGCCAAGCTTCAAGGCGCGCTCGCCACCCACGCCCGGCTCTGGCGCTGACCGGGTTTCATCGTTCCTTAAATACTCATTTCAACGCTTGCCACGCAGGCTTAGTGCAGGTTGTGCTGCGCGCCGGTGCCCTCTTCATCCATCAACCCACGCCCGGTGGCGAAACGGTCGAGACGAAAGCGTGTGGCGACCGGGTGCGGGCGGTCGGTGGCAATGAGATGCGCGGTCACGTCGCCCGAACCCGGCACCGCCTTGAACCCGCCATAGCACCAACCGCAATTGAGATAGAGCCCCGCGACATGCGTCCGGTCGATGATCGGCGAGCCGTCGGGCGACATGTCCATGATCCCGCCCCAACTGCGCAAAAGCTGCGCGTTGCCGATCATCGGCATGAGCGCAAGACCCGCCTCCATCACATGTTCGGCCATGGGCAGATTGCCGCGCGCCGCATAAGACGCGTAGAAATCCAGATCGCCGCCAAAGACCAGCCCGCCCTTGTCGGACTGGCTGATGTAGAAATGCCCCATGCCGAAGGTCACGACATGATCGAGGCAGGGCTTCAACCCCTCGGTGACGAAGGCCTGAAGCACATGGCTCTCGATCGGCAGGCGCATTCCGGCCATGGCCGCCACCTGGCTTGAACGGCCCGCGACGATCATCGCCACCTTGCCCGCGCGGATGGCCCCGCGCGTGGTCTGCACGCCGGTGACGCGGCCGCCCTCGATGTCGATTCCCGTCACCTCGCAATTCTGGATGAGGTCGACACCGCGCGCGCTCGCCCCCCGCGCAAAGCCCCAGGCCACCGCATCGTGGCGCGCCGTGCCCGCGCGGCGTTGCAACAACCCGCCATAAATCGGAAAGCGGGCACTGTCGAAATCGAGGAACGGCACCATCCGGCGCACAGCCTCGCGATCCAGAAGTTCGGCATCGTCGCCCTGGTTGCGCATGGCGTTGCCGCGCCGGGCGAAAGCGTCGCGCTGACCGTCGGAATGGCACAGGTTGAGCACGCCGCGCTGACTCATCATCGCGTTGTAATTCAACTCCTGCTCCAGCCCCTCCCAGAGCCGCAGCGAATGGCTGTAAAATTCCGAATTGCCCGGCAGGCCGTAATTGGCGCGCACAATGGTGGTGTTGCGCCCGACATTGCCGCCGCCCAGCCAGCCCTTTTCGAGCACCGCCACATTGGTGATCCCGTGCCGCGCGGCCAGGTAATAGGCCGTCGCCAGCCCGTGCCCGCCGCCGCCGATGATCACCACGTCATAGCTGTCCTTTGGCGTCGCATCGCGCCAATGCGCCTGCCAGCCGCGATTGCCGGTCAGCCCTTCCTTCAAGATACGCAGCGCCGAGAACCGCATGATGCCTCCGTGCCAAAGCGGGCCTTGCCCCTGTCATAGCAAGGGCAGGGCCACGGCCCCGCCCCCGTTCCCGCCCTTTTCAGGCCAATGCGCGACGCAGCCCCGTCAGAGCCCCATCGCGCGATAGCTCGACGCCACGCGCGCGATCGACACCAGATAGGCCGCCGTGCGCAGATCGGTCACATCCTCGCGCCCGTGCCAGATCTCGCGCATCGCCTGATAGGCCGTGCGCATCGTGTCATCGAGCCCCGAGCGCACCAGTTCCAGCTCGCCCGCGCCACGGAGATATTTCTGCTTGAAATCGGGCGAGATCTCCCAGGCGTCGCCGATACCGCGATTGAGCCGCTCAAGCTCGTTCACGATAAGCTGGTGGCGAGACTCTTCCTGTCGCCGCCCGATCCGGCCAAAGCGGATATGGCTGAGGTTCTTGACCCATTCGAAATAGGACACCGTCACACCGCCCGCGTTGGCATACATGTCGGGAATGATCACCGTGCCCTTCTGGCGCAGGATCTCGTCCGCGCCCGCCGTGACCGGGCCATTGGCCGCCTCGATGATCAGCGGGGCCTTGATCCGCTCCGCATTCCCGAGGTGGATCACCCCTTCGAGCGCGGCGGGCACGAGGATATCGCACTCATGCTCCAGCGCCTTGGCACCGTCCCTGATGTATTTGCCGTCCGGGTAGCCGTCGACGCCACCATGGCGCGCGATCCAGTTGCGCACGGCTTCCACGTCGAGCCCGTTATCGGAAAGAAGCGCGCCGTCGCGCTCGATGATCGCGGTGATCTTGCAGCCGTCCTCTTCCGACAGGAACTTGGCCGCGTGATAGCCCACATTGCCAAGACCCTGCACGATCACCCGCTTGCCGTCGAGCGTGCCCGAGAGCCCCGCCTTGGCGATATCCTCGGGGTGGCGAAAGAATTCCTGAAGCGCGTATTGCACGCCGCGCCCGGTCGCCTCGGTCCGGCCCTGGATGCCGCCGCCATTGACCGGCTTGCCGGTCACGCAGGCGCGGTAGTTGATGTCGGTCGTCGCCATGCGCTTGTATTGATCCGCGATCCAGGCCATTTCACGCTCTCCCGTGCCCATGTCGGGGGCGGGCACGTTCTGCGCCGGATGGATCAGGTCGCGCTTGATCAGCTCATAGGCAAAGCGGCGGGTGATCTGCTCCAGCTCGTGCTCTTCCCACTCGCGCGGGTCGATGCGCAAGCCCCCCTTGGAGCCGCCGAACGGCACCTCGACCAGCGCGCATTTGTAGGTCATCAGCGCGGCCAGCGCCTCGACCTCGTCCTGATGCACGGCCATGGCGTAGCGGATACCGCCCTTGACCGGCTCCATATGCTCGGAATGGACGCTGCGATAGCCGGTGAAGGTGTGGATCTGGCCGCGCAGCCGCACGCCGAAACGCACCGTGTAGGTGGCGTTGCAGACGCGGATCTTTTCCTCCAGCCCCGGCGGCAGGTCCATCAGCGCCACGGCGCGGTTGAACATCAGATCGACGCTTTCGCGGAATGTCGGCTCTTGTCTGGTGGTCATGGTTGCCCCTCCCTGCTGTGGCGGGCCGATGTGAAATCGACCATTCCCCGCCCATGCGATGGTTAAGGGATGCAGGGCGCATGTCGAGTCGAAAATCCGGAATCCTTGGCCGATAACGCGGTCGGTCGGGCGCTCCCCCGGTTATGATCCCCTGAGTTCGTCCACGAAGCAGAAACAATCCAGAGCGTGTTATTAGATTGTATTTCCAAATGGTTAACTTTGACCATGCGACTCATGGCGGCCACAATTTGACCACATTTGAAGGCGAAGAAACGCGATGGAAAAGCGGGCATGCTTGGGGCGGCATGCGGGCTTATATGGTGAGAAGGTATCGAGATGCGTTTGCCTGAAGAAATCCGACCGGCGGTCGTTGCGACCACGCTTCATGATGTGACACCCGCGTTCCGACGCCGGAACCGTCACCGCCTCCTGCGGCAAGAGGATGGCTCTGCCACCCTCTTCGGGCTGTTCATCTTCGTCATCATGCTGATGATGGGGGGGATCGCGCTTGACACGATGCGCCACGAATCCACCCGCGCCGAATTGCAGACCACGCTTGACCGCGCGGTGCTGGCCGCGGCAACGGCGCGCACCGAGGCCGAGGCGCGCGACATCATCGAGGATTATTTCGCCAAGGCCGGTCAGTCGGACTTCCTTATGGCGGAGCTGGATGACGACATCACCGTGACCCTGAACAGCGCGAGCATCACCGCCCGCGCCGGCGGCACGATCGAGACCTTCCTGATGCGCCTCAACGGTGTCGAGACGCTCGATGTCGCCGGGATTTCAACCGCCGAGGTGCACATCCCCAAACTCGAGGTCGTGCTTGTGCTCGACGTCTCCGGGTCGATGGCCTCGAACAACAAGATCGGCAACCTGCGAGACGCGGCCAAGGAATTCGTGACGACCGTGCTCGATCAGTCCACGCCGGGCAACACCGTCATCTCCATCGTGCCCTTCAGCTTCTCGGTCAGCCCGCCGCTGTCGATCTACAACGCGCTCGCCGTTAACGAGACACACGATTATTCGACGTGCCTCGAATTCAGCGACAACGACTACACGCATGCTACTCTGACAAGCGGCTCATCCTCGCTCAGCAGCGGCATTCCCGTGAACCAGATGATCTATACCTCGCGCTACGGCAGCTTCGACGATCTCAACCAGAGCTGGCGGACGTGCTACAATGACGACTACATGCGCATCCTGCCCTACTCGACAAGCGAGACCGCGCTGCACGCCAAGATCGACGCGCTCCAGCCCGATGGCAACACGTCTGGCAACGAAGGAATGAACTGGGGTGCCGCTCTGCTCGATCCGACCTTCCGTCAGGTGACAAGCGCCATGATCGCGGCCAACGATCTCGATGCCGCGCGCATCACCGTGCCCGCCGATTACAATGACGGCGAAACCCTCAAGGTCATCGTGTTCATGGGTGACGGGGCAAATACCACGTCCAACTTCTTCGACAAGTCGCCGCCGAGATACCGTGGGCCGAATTCCGACCTGTTCGAGGTCAAGCACCAGGAACGTGTGTTCAGCTACGCCTACAACAAGAAGAACATCCATGACCTTCGTTATGGCAGCGACGGCCTGTCGAAATGCGGTAGAAAAAATTGGGTCTGCATCTACGAGGCAAACGGCCCCGAAAAGTCGGTCTATTACCTCCACAGCCCGCGCTACAATGACTACTATGCCATCGAGGACGACAAGTTTCTCTCGGCGAGCGCGTTTGCCGACCTTCCCGACACGCTTGAGGGCTATGTCAGCACCACCCAACTCGACTGGGAAATCGCCTGGGGCCTGATCTCGCCGGACTTTCACAAGCGCATCACCGGCATGGACGATGCCTGGGATGATTTTGTCGGCTCGGAATATATCGACGGCAACAAGAAGAATGTCCTGATGCAAAGCGTGTGTGGTGCCACCAAACGCGAGGGTGTGGTTGTCTATTCCATCGGCTTCGAGGTGCCGACAGGTGGCACCGCCGAGCGTGAGCTGATCAAATGCGCCACCACCGACGGCCATTACTATCGCGCCAGCGGAACGAGCATTTCCTCGGCGTTCAGCTCCATCGCCGCCAACGTCAAAACGCTGAGGTTGACCCAATGATGCGCTTCATTCCCAAGAGCTTGCGCAAGGTCGCGCGAAATGAGGACGGGACAGCGACGCTCGAATTCGTCCTGGTGGCCCCGCTCCTTGTCAGCTTCATCATCTTCTCGGTGGAACTGGGTATCGTGACCATGCAATCGGCGATGCTGGAACGCGGGCTGGACATCACCGTGCGCGACATTCGCCTTGGCACCGGCTCGGCCCCGCAGCACGATGACATCAAGGACAGCATCTGCGATAACTCCTTCGTGATCGCGAACTGCCGCGAAAAGCTTCGGCTGGAGATGGTTCCGACCGATCTGCGCAACCTCGCCGTGCTGGACCCGACCCCCGACTGCACCGACGTGGAGGAGCCCGCAAAACCCCTGCGTGCCTTCATTCCGGGCGGGCAGAACCAGCTCATGCTGTTGCGCGCCTGCCTGAAATACGAGCCCATCTTCCCCGACGCCATCCTGGGACGCGCCTTGATCAGGGATACAAACGGCGAGGCTGCCTTCGTCGCAATGTCCGCCTTCGTGCAGGAGCCGATCTGATGCTGATTGATCTTCACAAGCGCCTCGCGAGCCTTCTGCGCCGCTTTCATCGTGACGAGCGCGGCGTCGTGGCCATGGAAACCGTGATCATCATGCCGTTTCTGGTAACGGGCCTTCTCTTCGCGCTCGGGTTCTACGATTTCTATCTTCAGAAAAACGTGCGCGACAAGGCGACCTATACCATGACCGACGTGCTGTCGCGCGAAACCTCCGTGATCGACGAGACCTATATCGACAACCTCAAGACCACGTTCGACATGATCGCGGGCTCCCGTAGCCCCTCGCAGATGCGGGTTTCGGTGATTCGCTTTCACAAGACGTCGAACAATAACGACTGGTACGAACTGCGCTGGAGCGAGGTGCGCGGCAACGGTGGCCTGTCCGCCCTCACGCAGGCTGATATTGACAAGGCAGAAGAGGTGGCACGTCTGCCGCTCATGGTTGGTGGCCAGGACCTGATCCTTGTCGAGACGAGCGGGCGGCACGTTCCGATTTTCGCCAGCGAGTTCATCGACACTCTCGAACTCAACACGCGCATGTTCATGACGCCGCGCTTTGCCTCACAGCTTTGTTTCACCGGGGTCTGCGTCCCCACAAGCAGCTGAGCGGTTCAGCCGTTGCGCGCGTCGATCCGGGCCTGAATGACCTCGGCCATGTATTTGGCCGGGGTGCCAGGTGTTACACCACCCACACCCACCCTGCGCCCGATCCGCCACCAGAGACCCGGCTCCCAGACAAAGGGGCCCTTGCTGCGCAGCGTGATCATGAACCCGTTCGAGGGCTTGAAGGCAAAGACGCCGCGATCCACCGAAAGGATCTCGTCCATCGGCGCAAGGATGCGCCCGTCGGTCGAGCGCAGTCCGTCGGCGGTCAGTTCCAACCGCTCGGCCGTCGCGCGCCACATACGGTGTGCGCACCACAGCGCGACAGACCCGAGCGCCACCTGAAACGCCTGCCAGCCGAGACCGGGCGAAAGCGCCGCCGCCATGTAGAGCATGATCGCGCCAAGACCGGCCAGCGAGCCGACCCCGATCATCCGTCGCCCCGGCGATGCGCCCAGCACCGCCTCGATCCGCCCTTGCGTCACCGCTCTCTCCCTCTTCTGCACCGGCTTGCACACCGGCGCACAGCGCCTCTTGCACGGGCGAACAAAGCCGCCCCTGCCCGCGCCGCGCGCCTCTCCCTATATCTCGGGGAAAGGAGAGTGACCATGTCCATAAGACCCGTTCTCGAGACCCGCGCCGCCAGCCCCACGATGGAGGGGGCAGGCGTGCACCTGCACCGCGCCTTCGGCTTTCACGAGCCCACAGAGCTTGACCCCTTCCTGCTCTTCGACGATTTCCGCAACGACGACCCCGCACGCTATGCCAAGGGCTTTCCGTGGCATCCCCATCGCGGGATCGAGACCATCACCTATGTGCTGGCCGGTGAGGTCGATCATGGCGACAGCCTTGGCAATACCGGCGTGCTCGGCGCGGGTGATGTGCAGTGGATGACCGCCGGGTCGGGCATCCTGCATCAGGAAATGCCGCGCGGCGACGCGCAGGGTCGGATGCACGGGTTTCAGCTCTGGGCCAACCTGCCCGCGGCGCAGAAGATGTGTGCGCCACGCTATCAGGACGTGCAGGCCGCCGACATCCCCGAGGTGACCGACGATGACGGCACGCGCGCGCGCGTCATCACCGGCAGTTTCTGGGGCAAGCGCGGCCCGGTCGACGGCATCGCCGCTGATCCGCAATACCTCGACATCTCGGTGCCGCCGGGGCGGCGCAAGGTGTTCAGGGTGGACACCTACCGGCGCAGCTTTGCCTATATCTTCGCGGGCAGCGGGCGCTTTGCCGATGCCTCCGACCCGACCGGCGTGCTCCTGGAAAAGGAGGTGGCGGGCCGCGAGGTGCATATCCGCGACGCCTCGGGCGACCGCACGCTGGTGCGCTTCGGCACCGGCGACGAGATCACGGTGCAGGCCGGGCCCGACGGCATCCGCTTTCTGCTCGTCTCCGGCGCGCCGCTTGCCGAACCTGTGGCCTGGCACGGCCCCATCGTGATGAACACGCAAGACGAGTTGCGCGAGGCCATGCGCGATCTGCGCAACGGCACCTTCATTCGCGGTTAAGGCAGGGGGACGGGATGCGCCCGTCCCCCGTCAGCCCAGTGCGTCGGAGCACCGCTTGCAGGTGCCGGGATGCTTGTGCGTGCCCACATCGCGCAGGATCTTCCAGCAGCGCTGGCATTTCGCCCCCTCGGCCCGCTCGAAGACCACGCCGACCGTCTCCACCTCGGGCAGGCGGAACGCCTCGGCGGGGCGCGGATCGGCGCTCAGGATCAGGTCCGAGGTGATGCAGATATCGGCAAAATCCACCGATTTCAGCGCCTTCAGCATCTCTTCATCGCGCACATGCACGATGGGGGCTGCCTCGAGGCTCGCGCCGATCACCTTGTCGCTGCGCTGCACCTCGAGTGCTGCCGTCACCACGCGCCGGGCCGCGCGCACCGCTGCCCATTTCGCCGCCAGCGTCTCATCCAGCCAGTCGGCGGGCGTCGCGGGCATATCGTGCAGATGCACGCTGTCGTCGTCGCTGGGAAAGCGCGAGAGCCACACATCCTCCATCGTGAAGACCAGCACCGGCGCGAGCCATGTGGTGAGGCGATGAAAGAGCAGGTCCATCACCGTGCGCGCCGCCCGCCTGCGCGCCGTATCGCCGTCGCAATAGAGCACATCCTTGCGGATATCGAAGTAGAAGGCGCTCAGATCGAGGGTGCAGAAGTTGAAGACCTGCTGGAAAACCCCTTGGAAATCATAGGTCTCAAAGCCTTTTCTCACCTTGTGATCAAGCTCTGCCAGCCGGTGCAGGACCCATCGTTCCAGCTCCGGCATCTCCGAAGGGGCCACACGATCCGCCTCGGAAAAATGCGTGAGCGCCCCCAGCATGAAGCGCATCGTGTTGCGCAAGCGGCGATAGCTGTCGGCCACGCCCTTGAGAATTTCCGGCCCGATGCGCAGATCGGCGGTGTAATCCGCCTGCGCCACCCAGAGCCGCAGGATATCGGCGCCGTATTGCTTGATCACCGCCTCGGGGGCCACGGTATTGCCCAATGATTTGGACATCTTGTTGCCCTTCTCATCGAGGGTAAATCCATGGGTCAGCACCCCGCGATAGGGCGCATGCCCCATCGTGCCGCAGGCTTGCAGCATCGAGGAATGGAACCAGCCGCGATGCTGATCGGTACCTTCAAGGTAAAGATCGGCCATGCCATCCTCGGAGCCATCCGCGCGGTCGCGCAGCACGAAGGCATGGGTGGAGCCGCTATCGAACCACACATCGAGAATGTCATCGACCTTGGTCCAGTCCTCGGGGTTGACGATGCCCGCAAGGAACCGCTCTTTCGCGCCGTCCTTATACCACGCATCCGCGCCCTCGGCCTCGAACGCGGCGAGGATGCGCGCATTCACCTCAGCGTTGCGCAAAAGATAATCCGGATCCGTGGGTTGCGCGCCGTTCTTGACAAAACAGGTGAGCGGCACGCCCCAGGCCCGCTGGCGCGAGAGCACCCAGTCAGGCCGCGCCTCGATCATCGAATAGAGCCGGTTGCGCCCGGTCTTGGGCGTCCATGTCACCAGCTCGTCGATGGAGCGCAGCGCGCGCTCGCGGATCGTGGTGCCGTATTGGTCCTGCCCGTCGCCAACGGCGCGATCAATCGCGGCGAACCATTGCGGCGTGTTGCGATAGATCACCGGCGCCTTGGAGCGCCAGCTATGCGGATAGCTGTGCTTGATCTTGCCGCGCGCCAGCAATCCGCCGACCTCGATCAGCTTGTCGATCACGGCCTTGTTGGCGTTGCCTTCCTTGCCCTTGCGATCAAGGATGAACTTGCCACCGAAAAACGGCAGATCGGGCCGGAACGATCCATCGTCGAGCACGTTATAGGTGATGACCTGATCGAGCATCCCGAGATCGCGGTAAAGCTCGTATTCCTCCATCCCGTGGCTGGGCGCGCAATGGACAAAGCCGGTGCCCTCCTCGTCGGTGACGAAATCGGCGGCGCGGAAATCGCGCGGGGCGTCCCATGCGCCGTTTGAGCCTTCGGAATTGGCGAGGGGGTGCAGAAGGGTGAGACCGGCAAGCTCATCCGCCATCACGTCGCGAACTCGCCGCCACATTCCCGGCTCCAGCCGCGCGCGGGTCAGCGTATCCTCGGCACGATTGTCGGCGAGGATGAGCCGCTCGCCCATCTCGGCCCAGCATTCCTCCGGCGTCGCGATGACCTCATAGAGGCCATAGGAAATTCCCTCGCCATACACGACCGCTTTGTTGCTCGGAATGGTCCAGGGCGTTGTGGTCCAGATCACTACGGACGAACCGACAAGCTCAGAAGCGGCTTTTTCTGCGGCTTCTTTTCGTTTGGCGATCTGAGCACCAGCCTGTTCCAGAAGGTCTGAGACGACCTCCTGTGTAATTGGTCCAGCCTCCTCACGGCGCCTTGCAGCCCCCCCCGGCGGTTGGATTTTATCATTATCCACTCCCGCCACCCGAAACTTCACCCAGACCGTGAAACTCTCCTTGTCGTGATATTCCACCTCCGCCTCGGCGAGCGCGGTTTTTTCCACCGGCGACCACATCACCGGTTTGGAGCCCTGATACAAAGTGCCATTCATCAGGAATTTCTGGAATTCCTCCGCGATGATCCGCTCGGCGCGGAAATCCATCGTGAGATACGGGCGGTCCCATGCGCCGGTGATGCCCAGCCGCTTGAATTCCTCGCGCTGGATGTCGATCCAGCCCTCGGCAAATTTCCGGCATTCCTGACGGAAATCGACGATATCCACCTCGTCCTTGTTGCGCCCCTTGGCGCGGTATTGCTCTTCGATCTTCCACTCGATGGGCAACCCGTGGCAATCCCAGCCGGGGATATAGCGCGCGTCGCGGCCCATCATCTGCTGCGAGCGCACCACCATGTCCTTGAGGATCTTGTTCAGCGCGTGACCGATATGCAAATGGCCGTTGGCGTAGGGCGGGCCATCGTGCAGGGTAAAGGGAATCCGCCCCGACGCGTTCTCCCGCAGCTTTTCATACACCCCGATCCGCGCCCAGCGCGCCAGCCAGTCAGGCTCGCGCGCGGGAAGGCCCGCACGCATCGGGAAATCGGTTTCGGGCAGGTTCAGCGTGTCCTTGTAGTCGGGCAGGTCGGCGCACATGGGGGCGTCCTTCGTCAGGTCCGGGGATTTTGCGATGAGAGGCGGCGCGATGGCTCAAACGCCTTGTCCCGGCGGCTCGATCTGGTCAGAGCGCCGGGCATGTAATTCGAATGATGATCGCGGCATCAAGCGTCATGGCCCGCCTTATAGGCGCGCACCCGGCAGCCGTCCAGAGGCCGCGGGCCCCCGCTTTCTTGAAAAGAAAGCGGTCCGAAATCTTTTGAAGATTTCGGGCGTGGCCGCCATGCGGCGGGACGCCCTCTTGCATGTGCGCGGGCGCTGTCGCATCTCAGGGCCATGAGCATCGCCCTGCCCCCGCGTTTCCCCGTCACCCGCGCAGAGATCGCTCGCGTGGTCGCGGCCTTCTACGCCGCCGTGCGGGATCATCCCGGCCTCGGGCCGGTTTTTGCCGTCCACGTCACCGACTGGCCCGCGCATGAGGCGAAGATCACCGATTTCTGGGCCAATTCGATCCTGCATGAACGCTGTTATGACGGCTCTCCGATGGCCGCCCATGTCAACGCGCGCAATGTGCAGCCGGGCATGTTCTCGACCTGGCTGGCACTCTTCGACAGCGTTCTGGCGCGTGAGCTTTCGCCCGATCAGGCCGCCGCCTGGTCGGCACTGGCGCATCGCATCGGGCGCAGCTTGCGCGCGGGCGTGGTGGATCGCAGCACGCATCCCGGCGGCGTGCCCAAGCTGCGCTGACTCACACCGCGCCCAGCACGGTGCCCAGAGCGATGATCATCCCACAGGCCAGCACCGGGCCGATCACTGCGACCATGAAGATATCGCCATAGGCCTGCCGGTGCGTCATCCCGCAAATCCCCAGCAGCGTGATCACCGCGCCGTTATGCGGCAGGGTATCCAGCCCCCCGGTCGCCACCGCCACCACCCGGTGCAGAAGCGCCGGATCGACCCCCTGCGCCGCCGCCTCGGCCAGCATCGAGAGCCCAAGCGCATCGAGCGCGATCGACATGCCGCCCGAGGCCGAGCCGGTGATCCCGGCCAGCGCGCTTGACGACAGCGCGGCCGCGACCAGCACATTGCCACCCGAGAGCCCGTCAAGGCTTGCCCGCAAGACCTCGAACCCCGGCAGGGTGGCGATCACCGCGCCAAAGCCCACCAGGCTCGCGGTATTGAAAAGCGGCAGGAGCGCGGACTCGGCGCCCTTGTTGAGCGCCTGCATCACCTTGGGCGGGCGCGTGAAGAGAAGCGCCAGCACCAGCGCCACCGTGAGCGCCGCGATCACCGACCACAGGCCCTTGACCCGCGCCAGGTCGGTCGCGCCATAAAGCGGGCGCGCCAGATAGCCGGTGTCGAGCGCGGGCAGGACGGCCGCGCCCATGGCGAGCGTCACCACCGCTACGGACAGGATCGGCAGCGCCGCGCGCCAGAGCGGCAGCCTGTCCCGAACCCCGTCATCCCCGGGCCGCGTGGGGGCCTCTTCGCCCGCCAGCCAGTGCGCGCGCAACCGCAGCCAGACCATGCCGAACCCCAGCATGACGAGCGCCGCGACGATCCCCAGAACCGGGGCCGCAAAAGGCGTGGTGCCGAAAGTGGCCATCGGGATCGCGTTCTGGATCGAAGGCGTGCCGGGCAGCGCCGTCATGGTAAAGGTGAACGCGCCCAGCGCGATGGTCGCCGGAATGAGCCGCGCGGGCACCCCCGTCTCGGCGAAGAGCGCGCGCGCCAGCGGCCAGGCGGCAAAGGCCACCACGAAAAGCGACACGCCGCCATAGGTCAGCACCGCGCAGGCCAGCACCAGCGCCAGAATGGCATTGCCCGCGCCAAGCGCGCCCGCGATGGCCGTGGCGATGCGGTCCGCCGCGCCCGACACCTCCATCACCCGGCCAAAGAGCGCACCCAGCAGGAAGAGCGGAAAGAAGGCCACCACAAAGCCCCCCGCTGCCTGCATGAAAATTTGCGTATAGCCCGCCAGCACCGGCGCGCCCGACAGCGCCGCCGCCAGCGCCGCCAGAACCGGTGCCAGCACCAGCACCGAGATCCCCGCCCAGGCCCCCGCGATCAGGAGGCCAAGCGCCACAAGGATGAGAAGAACCGCCATGCCGCACCCCGCCATTTCTGCGGCGCAGCATAGCGCGGCACGGCGCGGTTAACCAGCTATGGCGTGGCCAGAACCGCCGAGACCGGCGCGAGCGCCACGCTGGCCGCGCGGTCCTGCAAGCCCCAGAGCAACAGGGCGCTGATGGTGTCGGGGCGCACGCGGCCCAGCATGATCACGCCTTCGTCCTGCTGGCCCGCGCGCATCGCCCCCTGATCGAGGAACCGCCGAACCGCGCCCGCATTCTGCCCCTGCCCGTCGATATCGCGGAAGAGCGTCGCCGAGGGCACCCCCTCGCGCGCGATGAGTTTCTGCGCGGTGTTGAGGCCATTGGGCAGCATGACGATGCCATGCCCCGTCTCGCTCAGGATCGGGGCAAGCTGCGCGCTCGCCTCGCGGCTACCCTGAAGCCCGGTGCCCGTGCCCTCGATCACCGCCACCGCCTGCGGCAGCGCGGCAAGCCATGCCTGCATGGCGGTCTCGGCGTCGGCGGCGGTGGCGCTCTCGGGCAGGTCCGCGGCGATGAGCACCTCGAAACCCGCATCGCGATAGCGCGCAGCGGCTTCCGCCGCATCCGGGCGGCTGGCGGGGATGGCAAAGCTCAGCGGATAGGGAAACGCCTGCAACGCCTCCAGCCCCAGCGTGCCCTGCCCCTCGTCGAGCAGGACGATGGCCATGAGCGGCCTGTCCGCAGGCGGATCGAAGGCCACGGCGTTGCGGCGCAGCGCACCCTCGGGCGCTTCGGGCCCGTCGGGGCCAGTCTCGGCGGTCTCGGCCTCGGCGGTCCCGGCGGCTGTCTCGGGCGCTTCGGGGGCGTCACCGATGCGCGGCAGGCGGCCCACGGTCACGCCCTCCGCGCGATTGCCAAGCGTGTCCGATGGCGCAAGGCGCGGCGACGCGGGCACCGCCTCGGGCGCGGGCGCGCCCTCATCGGGGGCGACCGGTTCGATCACCGCTTGCCGCGTGTCAGGGGCGTCTTCGGCGGGCGGCACCTGCGCGGCGACGCTGTCTCGCCCGTCATCCGCCTCGTCGGCGGGAGCCACGGGTTCGGTGATCTCGGTCTGCACGTCGGGGGCCGTTGCCGCCTCCTGCCGGGGGGCGTCCTGCGGGGTTGGCGGCTGGGGCGCGGCTAGCCCCGCATCCAGCTCTCCCGGATCGGGCGCGGGGGGCTGTGCGGGATCGGTCGAGATGACAAGCCGCGCCTCACCCTCTGGCCGGGCGGGGGCCGCGGCCTGTGGCGCGGGCAGAACCGGGCTGTCACTGCCCACCGCGACACGGCCCTCTGCCGGCGCGCCCTCTGGCGGCGCGCCAAGCGTGCCCACTGTCCCCGTATCAGGCACGGCCACGGGCGCGGTGTCGGCCCCGGCGAGCGGGCCGAGATCGTCGCGGCCGGGGTCCTCGACACGCGGCGCGCCCCCTTGCGCCGGGCCTTCGGTCACACCCGGCAACGCCGCTTCGCGGTCTTCGCGCACCGCATCGAAGCCCGAGCCGGGCGGCACCTCGACCGCACGCGCCTCGGGTGCCGTTTCGCGCACCGCCGCCATGTCGGCCAGATCGCTGACCACCGATACCGTGCCCAGAACCAGACCCGACAAGGCCAGCCCCGTCACCATTCCTGCCAATGCCCCGCGTATCACTGCCTTGCCCCCGTGGTCTCTGCCCGTTTGCCGTCATTCCGGCCTAGCGCCCCTTGACGGTGCCGCGCAAGCCTGAACAAGTATACTCCGACCGGCCCCGAGGCCAACAGCCCCCTTGACCGAAGGACAGGCACAGATGTTGCTCTTGATCGACAATTACGACAGTTTCACCTACAATCTCGTGCATTACGTGGGCGAATTGGGGGCCGAGACCCTCGTCATCCGCAACGATGCGCTCGATGTGCAGGCGGCGATGGCGCTGCGGCCTGCCGGTATTCTCCTCTCTCCGGGGCCGTGCGACCCCGATCAGGCCGGGATTTGCCTGCCGCTGACGCTGGCCGCCGCCGAGGCGGGGATCCCGCTTCTGGGCGTGTGCCTCGGGCATCAGACCATCGGGCAGGCCTTCGGCGGGCGGGTGGTGCGCCATTCCGAGATCGTGCATGGCAAGATGGGCGTGATCCACCATACCGGCAAAAGCGTGTTCGCGGGCCTGCCCTCACCCTTCGAGGCAACGCGCTATCACTCGCTGGTGGTGGAGCGCGAGAGCCTGCCCGCGTGTCTGGAGATCACCGCCGAACTCGGCGACGGCACGATCATGGGGCTGCGCCACCGCGAGCACGAGATCCACGGCGTTCAGTTTCATCCTGAATCCATCGCCTCGCAGCACGGTCATGCGCTGTTGAAGAATTTCCTCGATCGCATGACGGTGCCCGCATGAGCGATATCCGCGCCCTCATCGGCACCGCAGCCGACCGCGCTCTGACCCGCCCCGAGGCGGAGGCCGCGTTTGAAATCCTCTTTGCCGGAGAGGCCACGCCCGCACAGACGGGGGGCTTTCTCATGGCGCTGCGGACGCGCGGCGAGACGGTGGACGAATACGCCGCCGCCGCCACCGTGATGCGCGCCAAATGCCACCGCGTGCGCGCGCCCGAAGGGGCGATGGACATCGTGGGAACGGGCGGCGACGGCAAGGGCACGCTCAACATCTCGACCGCGACGGCGCTGGTAGTGGCGGGGGCGGGCGTGGTGGTGGCCAAGCACGGCAACCGCAACCTCTCGTCCAAATCCGGTGCGGCCGATGCGCTCACGGCGCTTGGCGTCAAAGTGATGCTGGGGCCCGAGGCGGTGGAAAAGGTGCTGGCCGAGGTCGGCATCGCCTTCATGATGGCGCCCATGCACCATCCGGCGATGGCCCATGTCGGCCCGGTGCGCGCCGAGCTTGGCACGCGCACGATCTTCAACATCCTCGGGCCGCTGACCAATCCGGCGGGGGTCAAGCGGCAACTCACCGGGGCGTTCTCGCGCGATCTGATCCGGCCCATGGCCGAGACGCTGGGGCAGTTGGGGTCAGAGCGCGCCTGGCTGGTGCATGGCTCTGACGGCACCGACGAGATGACCATCACCGGGATGACATGGCTGGCCGCGCTGGAGGAAGATGGCTCCATCCGCGAGGCGGAACTGCACCCGGAGGATTTCGGCCTGCCGGTCCATCCGTTCGAGGCCATTCTTGGCGGATCGCCCGAGCAGAATGCCGTCGCCCTCTCGGGGTTGCTCGATGGTGCGCCGGGGGCCTACCGTGATGCGGTGCTTCTCAATGCCGCCGCCGCGTTGACCGTGGCGGGGCGCGCGGGCAATCTGCGCGAGGGCGTGGCCATGGCCGCCGAAAGCATCGACTCAGGTGCCGCGCGCGCGCGGCTGACCGCTTTGGCGAAACTGACATCGGAGGCCACATGAGCACCCCGACCATTCTGGAAAAGATCAAGGCCTACAAGCTGGAAGAAATCGAAGCCGCCCGCGCCGAGCGCCCGCTTGACGAGGTGGAGGCGCTGGCGCGCGAGGCCCCGGCCGTGCGCCCCTTCGCCGACGCGCTGCTGAAGGCGTCGAAAAACGGCTATGGCCTCATTGCCGAGATCAAGAAGGCAAGTCCGTCAAAGGGTCTCATCCGGGCCGATTTCGACCCCGCCGCACTGGCGCAAGCCTATGCCGAGGGCGGGGCCGCGTGCCTGTCCGTTCTGACCGATACCCCGAGCTTTCAGGGCGCGCCCGACTATCTCAGACAGGCCCGCGCCGCCTGTAACCTGCCCGTGCTGCGCAAGGATTTCATGTATGATCCCTATCAGGTCGCCGAGGCGCGCGCCTGGGGGGCCGATTGCATCCTCATCATCATGGCGAGCGTCTCGGACGCGCAGGCCGCCGAGCTTGAAGAGGCGGCGACGGCGTGGGGCATGGACGCGCTCATCGAGGTGCATGACCGCGCGGAGCTTGACCGCGCGGGCGCGCTCAAATCCATGATGATCGGCATCAACAACCGTGATCTCAACACGTTCGAGACCTCGCTCGACACCACCCGCAGCCTGTCGAAATTCGTCCCCCCCGAGCGCATGATCGTCTCCGAGAGCGGGCTGGCCACGCCCGACGATCTGGCCGAGATGGCCCGTTATGGCGCGCGGGCCTTTCTCATCGGCGAGACGCTGATGCGCGCCGAGGACGTGGCAGCGGCAACGCGCGCCCTGCTCGCCAATCCGCTGACTGCCGGGGGGTTCTGAATGGCGGGGCTCAGCCATTTCGACACGCAGGGTCATGCCCATATGGTCGATGTCTCGGACAAGCCCGTGACCGATCGCATGGCCGTGGCCGAGGGCCATGTGCGCATGGCGCGCGCCACCTATGACATCATCGCCGAGGGGCGCGCCAGAAAGGGCGACGTGCTCTCGGTCGCGCGGCTGGCCGGAATCATGGGCGCGAAGAAGACGCCCGATCTCATCCCGCTCTGCCATCCGCTGCCCGTCACCAAGGTGGCGGTGGATCTGACCCTTGACCCGGACCTGCCCGGCGTGCGGATCGAGGCGACGGTCAAGACCTCGGGCCAAACGGGGGTGGAAATGGAGGCGCTGACGGCGGTCTCGGTCGCGGCGCTCACGGTCTATGACATGGCCAAGGCAGTGGACAAGGCGATGGAGATGGGCGGCATCCGGCTGCTGCTGAAGGACGGCGGCAAGTCGGGGCGGTATGAGGCGTCATGATATCGGTTGACGAGGCTCTCGCCGCGCTCTTCGCCCTTGTCAGCCCGACGGAGGTGGAGGAGGTACCGCTCGCGCAGGCGGCGGGCCGGGTGCTGGCGCGCGACGTGGCGGCGGGGCGCGATCAGCCACCCTTTGCGGCCTCGGCGATGGATGGCTATGCGATTGCCGATGACCCTGCCCCCGGCGCGGTGCTGACCGTTATCGGCGAGGCGGCGGCGGGGCATGGCTTCGGCGGCCGCGTTGGTGCGGGCGAGGCGGTGCGGATATTCACCGGTGCGCCGGTGCCCGAAGGTGCCACCCGCGTGATCATGCAAGAGGATGTGACGCGTGCGGGCGACCGGATCACGCTTGGCGAGAATGTCGGCTCTGGCGACAATATCCGCCCCTTGGGCGGTGATTTTCGCAAAGGAGAGACGATTCCCGCGCCGCGCCGCCTGCGCCCCGCCGATCTGGCGCTGCTGGCGTCGATGAATATCGCCCGCGTGCCGGTGCATCGCCGCCCCGAGGTGGCGCTTGTCGCCACGGGCGACGAATTGGTGATGCCCGGAGAGGCCCCCGGCCCCGATCAGATCGTGGCCTCCAACGGTTTCGGCCTCAAGGCGCTCCTTGACAGCCATGGGGCCGTGGTGCGGCTCTTGCCGATTGCGCGCGACACGCGCGCCTCGCTCGAGACCGTGCTCGGGCTGGCGGCGGGCAATGACCTGATCGTGACGATTGGCGGGGCCTCGGTGGGCGATCACGATCTGGTGGCGCGGCTGGGGCCGGAACTGGGGCTGGAGCGGGATTTCTACAAGGTGGCCATGCGCCCCGGCAAGCCGCTGATGGCGGGCCGGATGGGGGCTGCGGCGATGATCGGACTGCCGGGCAATCCGGTCTCGGCCATGGTCTGCGGGCAGGTATTCATCGCGCCGATGCTCGCCGCGATGCAGGGGCTTGGGGCGGCGCGCGCGCCGCGCCTGACGGCGCGTCTCGCCAGCCCCCTGCCCGCCAATGGCCCGCGCGAGCATTACATGCGCGCGCGGCTTGGCCCCGAGGGGATCACCGCCGAGGACCGGCAGGACAGTTCGCTCCTGAGCATCCTTGCCCATGCCGACGCGCTTCTTGTGCGCCCGCCCCACGATCCGGCGCGCGAGACGGGCGAGGCGGTGGACTATCTGCCGATCTGACTCGGCACCGGTCTGCCCCGTCCGGGGAACGACACCAGCCATGTGACGGACGCAACGCCGATTTGCACCTGCCCACATGGCAGAATGCTGCGACGCAGTATACATATGATGCAAGCGCAGCGATCCAGGGAACGCCAGATCATGACATACTCATCCCATACCGGCCACAGTGCCGCGACCTCTGTCGGCGTGGCGCAAATCGCAACTGCGCCGCTCCGGGCCATCGGATTCTTTTTCCGGTCGATCATCGAGGCCAACCGCATGGCGCGCGAAGTCGAGACGATGATGCGCCTCAGCGATGAGACGCTCCTCGATATCGGCCTCACGCGCGACGAGATCATCCCCGGTGTCGCGCGCAAATACGGCCTGCGCGACACGATCTGAGCCATGCTGTCAGGGCCGCAAAGGGCCCTGACCCCTGCCCCGGATCACGCGGCGGAACGGGCGTTCGCGTGCAGTCGCGCATTGACGGTCTCCACGATGCCCGCAAATTCGACCGTATCCACCCCCTGCTGTTCCGCGATGAGCTTGACCAGCATATCAACCCGCTCGATGCGGTCAGCCCCGCCCTCGATGGCGCGGGCGGCAGAGGATGGCTTGAGCAGCCCGTTGGCGGCAGCCGCGTATTTCTCGAACGGCACCGCATCGGCCGCATCGGCTCCAAGGCGGCGCACCACCTCATCCACGGTGCTGTAAATCCGCTCTGACAGGGCCGGATCGCCATGCACGGCCTCCTTGATGGCGCGCGCGCCCTCGGGAAGCACGCAGCGGTAATTCCCGGTCAGCAACATGCTCCATTTGGCAAAGGGAACGAACAGCGAGTCGAAGACGCGCAGCTTGACCGGCACATCCTTGCCGTCCACCGTGACCGCGTCGATCGCGCTCTCCAGATCGCGCAGGATGCGGGTGTGGGCCTCATCCTCGAAGGGGGCGGCCTTGAAATTGGTGGGCAGGCCGACATGCAGCGTGTTCGGCCCCTCGTCGGGCACGCGGTAAGCCTGCGGATCGGGGCTGCACAGGGTGACGGTGCCGGGACGGAACCCGGCCCAGGCCTTGGGGCAGGTATAGGCGGCCTCGAGGCGCGATGTGTCGAGCGCCTCGATCCGGCGCAGATAGGGCAGCGGCGGCATGTTCATGATCGACAGGCACGGGGTGCCCGCAGCGGCGATCCGGCCCAAGAGATCGACGATGGTGTCGGCGCAATATTGCGGTTCCGACATGGCCAGCGCCACCATGTCGTAATCGGCCGGGTTCACGTCCTCGGGTGCCAGCGCGTTCAATGTGCCGGGCAGGTCATCCGAGCGAAACGACCGATGCTCCTCCTCGTCGCGCAGCTTGATGCGCACATCCGTGCCCTCGGCATTGATCAGGTCCGCCGTCGCCTGACGGCAGACCAGCGTCACATCCTGTCCCGCCATCAAGAGCTTGGTGCCAAGAAGCGAGCCATAGGAGGCGCCGAGGATTACGATGCGATAGGTCATGTTCGGCCTTTCCGGAGAATGCTGTGGGGTCTGAAGATTTGCAACACTATACCCGGACGGCTTGATTCCTCCACGAAATTTATGTCAATGTGTATGAGGTAAACATTACTATGGTTCTTTTTGTAATGTTGTGAGAGGCATGACGTGGCAAAGACACTGATCGGCCCGCAACTGCGCCAGTTGCGGCGTGACCGGGGACAGACACAGGCCGAAATGGCCGGGAAACTGGGCGTGAGCGCATCCTATATCAACCTCCTGGAAAACAATCAGCGCAGCCTCTCGGTGCAGCTTCTCATGCGCATCGCCGAGGTCTATGCCGTCGATTGGCGCGAACTGTCGCGCGACGAGAGCGCGCGCCGCGTGGCCGATCTGCGCAATGCGCTGCGCGACCCGGTCTTTGCCGGTGATCAGCCCGATATTCAGGAATTGCGCGGGGCGGTCGATCATGCGCCCCGGCTGGTTGATCGTTTTCTGGACCTGCACGCGGCCCATCGCACGGCCCTGGAAAAAATTCTGAGCCTGGCGGGGGAAAGCGGCTCGGACGAGCTTTTGCGCATGTCGCCCGAAACCGTGATCCACAATTTCTTTCGTGATCACGGCAATCACTTTCCCGATCTGGAACAGGCGGCGGAGGCGGCCGCGCCCGCCGATTTCGCAGCACCCGAGGACCGCTTCTTTGCCTTGCGGCAACGGCTGGAACAGCGCCACGGTGTCACCACGCACATTCGCAAGATCGGGCATCTTGGCGATGCGCTGCGCTATTACGACGAAGACGCGCGGGTCGTTTATCTGTCCCAGGCGCTCAACACCGCCAATCGCGTCTTTCAACTCGCCCATGTGCTGTGTCTGGTCGAATATCCCGATGTCCTGTCCGGAATCGTCCGGCGCAGCGGCCTCGCGTCGCTCCCTGCGCTGGCACGGCTGCGGGTGGAACTGGCCAATTACTTCGCCGCCGCGCTCCTGATGCCCTATGACGCCTTTCTGCGCGAGGCCGAAGACGCGCGCTATGACATCGACCGGATCGCGGCGGTGTTCAGCACCTCCTTCGAGCAGGTGTGTCAGCGCCTGACCACCCTGCAACGCGACGGCGCGCGCGGGGTGCCGTTCTTCTTCCTGCGCATCGACAAGGCGGGCAATGTCACCAAACGGTTCAACTCGACCTCGTTTCATCTTGCGGAATATGGCGGCTCCTGCCCGGTCTGGAACATCCATACCGCCTTCTACACGCCGGGTGTGATCATGCCGCAATTCGTGGAAATGCCCGATGGCGCGCGTTATTTCACCGTCAGCCGCACCGTGCATCGCCCGGTATTCAGCGAAGAGACGCAGGACCGCCGCCTGACGCTTGCGCTTGGCTGCGAGGCGAAATTCGCGCCGCGCCTGCGCTACGCGTCGAGCTACAATTTCGACGATCCCAAGCTCTATGCGCCCATCGGTCTGAATTGCAATCTCTGCCCGCGTCAGGCCTGCTCGCAGCGCGCGCATCAGCCGCTGCTGATGGAATTGCCGATGGACGAGAACCGGCGCGGCAGCACCCGCTATGAAAGCTGAAAGGGGGCCGGTTGGCCCCCTTTCGCGTCTTTCGCACCCTACTCCGACGCGCGGGATCGGCGGGGGCGCAGATATTTCAGCGCCGGCAACAGGATCAGGATGATCGCGGTCACCATGATCGGCATCGAGATCGGGCGGGTAAAGAAGATCGACGGATCGCCCGAGGACAGCAGCAACGACTGGCGCAGGGTCGGCTCGGCAATCGGCCCGAGCACGATGGCCAGAACCGCCGGTGCCAGCGGATAATCGAACTTCCGCAGGAAGAACGCCCCGAAGCCGAAGACCAGGATCAGCCAGATATCGAACATGTCCTGCATGGCGGCATAGCCGCCCACGATCGACAGCACGAATATCACCGGTGCCAGCACGGTGAACGGCATCCGCAGCATCCAGATGAAGAGCGGAATGGCGGATATGTTCACCAAGAGGGCAAAGACGTTCGACACATAGAAAGACCCGATCAGCCCCCAGACGAAATCCGCCTCCTCGACAAAGAGGCGCGGACCCGGTGTCAGGCCCCAGATCACCATGCCGCCCAGAAGAATGGCCGTGGTCGGAGAGCCGGGAATGCCAAGCGTCAGCATCGGCAGCATGGAGCCGGTCGAGGCCGAGTTGTTCCCCGCCTCGGGGGCGGTCACGCCACCGACATGGCCCTTGCCGAATTCATGCTTGTTCTTCGACACCATCTTGGTGATCGCATAGGACATGAGCGAGGCGGGCGTCGCGCCAGCCGCCGGAAGCACCCCTACGAAGAAACCGAGAAACGATCCGATCGCCGTGCCTTTCCAGCCTTTGCGGGCTGTCTCGCCGATATCCTCGACAATCCCCTTGACCGACATGTCCGCATTCGTCGTGGTGATCTTGCCGCGCGTGCTCTCCAGCGTCCAGAGCATCTCGCCGATGCCGTAGACGCCGATGGCCAGCACCAGAAAGCTGATCCCGCCGAGGAACCCCTTGAGGTCGAAGAGCAGAAGCCGGGGCGCGCCCGAGACCTGGTCAAAGCCGACCGTGGCCAGCACCAGACCGAAGCAGATCGAAAAGACCGTCTTGGCGATGTCGTCGCCGCCAAGCCCCACGAAGGTCGCGAAGGCCAGCAGCATGAGCGCGAAAATCTCGGGCGGGCCGAAACTGAGCGCAACCGTCGCCAGCAGGGGCGCGAACCCGGTAAAGAGCAGGTTCGATACCGTGCCGCCGATGAAGGAGCCGAAGGCGGCCGCAACCAGCGCAAGGCGCGCCTTGCCCATCATCGCCAGCGGCCGACCGTCGAAGGTGGTGGCCACCGCCGTGGATGCACCGGGAATGCCCAGCGTGATCGACGAGATCGCCCCGCCATACATCGCGCCATAGTAGATCGCCGCGAGGAATATGATCGCCGAGCCGGGCGGCACCAGAAACGTCACCGGCAAGAGGATCGCAACCCCGTTGACCGATCCCAGACCGGGCATCGCCCCGATGAAGAGACCGAGCGTCACACCGATCAGGATCAGCAAGAGGTTCAGGGGCTGGATGGCGACCAGCATACCGTCGCCCAGTAGGGATAGAATTTCCATGGCTTGGTTATCGCCCTTGTGTCAGCTGCGCCTTGGATGGCTCAGTAAATGATATCGTAGAGGACGTTGAAGACCGGGTCGGTAAAGCTCAGCCCCGTGGGCATGCTGATCTGCATGAGCCCCTCGAAGAAGAAGAACAGCCCGAGCGGGAACAGCAGCACCATCGGCAAGGTCAGCCGCCAACTGTGCTGACCAAGCAGTTTGAGATAATAGAGCAGGAAAACCGCGATGGCCCCATACATCGACACGATGTCGATGAGCGCGACAAAGCCCACGATCCCGCCCCCGACAAGCAGCAGCGTCTTGACGCCGAAGCTGTCGAGCACCGGCTCTTGCGAGCGCGATTGCGGCGACACCTGCCGCACCCAGTTGAGCGCGACAAATCCCGTGGAGATCAGCATCCCGACCGACAGCCAGAATGGCCAGAAACCGCCCTGGGGGCCGCTTCCCCGCGTATACCCGATCCCGTTCGCGGATGCCTTGTACATCAGGTAGATGGAAAGGAGGGCCAGCACGCCCGCCGTGACTATTTCGCCAACACGCATTTGTCAGCCCTCCCTCGTTTCATCATACCTTGCGGCGGATCACTTCATGCCGGACAGAAGTTCGGTGTGGTTCTCGACCTGCACCTTCCAGTAGCCACGCTGTTGGTCGGCATCCATCCAGAGCGGCGAGAGCGACTCTTTTTCGAGATAGCCCTGCCATTCCTCGGTGTTGTAGATGTCGGCGAACAGCGCCTGATAGTAGGCGGCGGCCTCATCCGACATGCCCGGCGCGCCGACAACGGCCCGCTGGTTGTAGTAGCTGAAGTCATGGCCCTTTTCCTTGAGCGTCGGGATGCCGGGATAGGCGTCCATCTGTTCGTCGGAGAAGACCAGCAGCGGCCGCACATCGCCCGACTGGAAGAAACCGCGCGCCTCTGCCGGGTTGTTCACCGTTGCCATGATCTGCTGACCGGCAAGCGCCGCCGCGACCGCGCCGCCGCCGTCGAAGGGGATATACTTGAGCTTGAGACCGTAGGCATTGCTCAGATAGGCAAAGACGATGCTGTCTTCCTGCCCGGTGCCGGTCCCGCCGACGACATACTCGCCATCCGCCGCCTTGACCGTCTCGAGCCACTGCTCGAACGTTTCGATGCCGCTATCCTTGTGAACCCAGAGCGCGAACGGATCGACACCCATCATCGCAACCGGGGTAAAGGTCTGGATGTCGATGCCGAGGTCAGGCTGCCGGATCGGCGTGGCGAAGAACGAGTTGAGCGTCACGAGAAGGGTGTGATCGGGGTCGCTCGCGCTGTTGAGCCAGATCAGGGATTCGGCACCGGAGCCGCCGCCCTTGTTGTTGGGGATCAGCGGACGGCTGGTCATGTCCTTCTTCTCGACCACCGACTGAATGAAGCGGGCGATCTGGTCCGCGCCGCCGCCCGGTCCCGCCATGATGACGAAATCGACCGGCTTGCGCGGCTGCCATTCCGCCATGGCCGCCGGCGCGGAAAGCCCCAAGGCGGCGATACCGATTGCCAAAGTTTTCAGCATATTCATTGTCTTCCTCCCGTTGATGACCGATAGCCGGTCAGGTTTGGTATGGATCCGGCGCGCTTTGGCCCTCCTCGGCCGTCCGGCGCGCAACGAAGCCTGTGGTGAGTCTTCCTTTGATCCTTCTGTGCCTGTGTTCGGAAAACTCCGTCGTCCTGCTCTTCCCCTCAATGCACCATGACCACGGGAATCGCGGCCTCGGCCACGATGGTAGCGGAATTTCCGCCAAGAAGGGTCTCCCGCTCGTAACTGTCGTGATAGGCCCCCGTGATCAGCATGTTCGCACCCGTCTCCGAGCATTTCTGCAACAACATGCGCCCGACATTGCCGCTGCGCTCGAAGGCATGGATCTGAGCGGTAATGCCGCGCTGTGCGAGATATATCTGGAACTCCTCGGGCGTGGCCGTGTGCTCGATCGTCCCGGCCGTCAGGATCGTCACCCGGTCGGCGCGCTCGATCAGCGGCATGGCCAGCGCCACCGCGCGCGACGCCTCGAGCGACCCGTTCCAGCCGATCGCCACATGGCGGCCGATATCGGCGGATACCTCTTCGGTCTCGGCGCAGACCAGAACCGGCCGCCCGGAGGTGAAGAGCGCCGATTTCAACGTGTTGTAGCCCAGGTTCTCCTCCTTGCTGGGCTTGGCCACGCAGATGAGATCCGCCAGACGGCCGTAATGGCGCACCACCTCGGCCTGCTTGCCCTCATATTCGCGGAACGCCGCTGTGGGCTTGCCGGGGGCACGCGGCTCCACGCTGATGCCGTGGCGCTCGGCCTCCTTGAGAAACGCGGTGCGGCGATGGCCTTCTTCGTAATCCGCGCGCTTGCGGCTGGCCTCTGCCAGTTGCTTGCGCAGGAAGGTGGGGATCACCACACCATACGGCATCATGTCCTCTGGCCTCGGGTGGGAATGGACCACCCGGACATGGGCGTTGAACCGCTTGGCCAGCGCGGCGGCATGGGCAAAGATGACCGCCCCCCGCCCGTCATCGCGCATCGGCATCAGAATGGTATGAAGCGATGACCGGTCCATGATCAGAACAACCCGTCGATTAGGCCGTCTTCATTGATGCGGATGGCCTCCGCCGAGGGCACCTTGGGCAGGCCCGGCATGGTCATGATCTCGCCGCAGATCACCACGACGAAGCCCGCCCCCGCCGACAGCCGCACCTCGCGCACCGGCAGGCTGTGCCCGTCGGGCGCGCCGCGCCGGTTCGGATCGGTGGTAAAGCTGTATTGCGTCTTGGCCATGCACACGGGCAGGTTGCCGTAGCCCTGATCCTCCCACTCCTTGAGCTGGTTGCGGATTTTCGCATCCGCCACTACCTCGTCGGCGCGGTAGATTTCCCGGGCGATGGTCTCGATCTTCTGAAAGAGCGGCATCTCGTCGGGATAGAGCGGCGCATATTTGGCCGATCCGCCCTCGACCAGCGCGACCACCTTGCGCGCCAGTTCCTCTGTGCCCTTGGAGCCTTGGGCCCAGTGCTTGCACAGCACCGCCTCGGCCCCCTGGCTTGCCACGAACTCCTTGACAGCCTGAACCTCGGCCTCGGTATCGGTGACGAAATGGTTGATGGCCACCACCACCGGCACGCCGAATTTCGCCAGGTTCTCGATATGGCGCCCAAGGTTCGGACAGCCCGCCTTGACCGCCGCCACGTTCTCGGCACCCAGATCGGCCTTGGCCACGCCGCCGTTCATCTTCATCGCGCGCACCGTGGCCACGATCACCACCGCCTCGGGGGCAAGCCCCGCCTTGCGGCACTTGATGTTCATGAACTTCTCGGCCCCGAGATCGGCACCAAAGCCCGCCTCCGTGACCACGTAATCCGCCAGCTTGAGCGCCGTCGTTGTCGCCACGACAGAGTTGCAGCCATGCGCGATATTGGCGAAGGGCCCGCCATGCACGAAGGCCGGATTGTTCTCCAGCGTCTGCACAAGATTGGGCTGCATCGCCTGCTGCAAGAGCACGGTCATCGCGCCGTCGGCCTTGATGTCCCGGCAATAGACCGGCGTCTTGTCGCGGCGATAGGCCACGATGATATCGCCCAGACGTTTTTCGAGGTCCGCCAGATCGGTGGCCAGACACAGGATTGCCATGACCTCGGAGGCCACGGTGATGTCAAACCCGCTCTCGCGCGGGAAGCCGTTGGCCACGCCGCCGAGGTTGCACACGATCTCGCGCAGGGCGCGGTCGTTCATGTCCATGACGCGGCGATAGACCACGCGGCGGATGTCGATTTCCTGCTCGTTGCCCCAGTAGATATGATTGTCCAGCATCGCCGCCAGCAGGTTGTGGGCGCTGGTGATGGCGTGGAAATCGCCGGTGAAATGAAGGTTCATCTCCTCCATCGGCACCACTTGGGCATAACCGCCGCCCGCGGCCCCGCCCTTCATGCCGAAGCACGGCCCGAGGCTGGCCTCGCGGATGCACACGGCCGCCTTCTTGCCGATGGCATTGAGACCGTCGCCCAGACCCACGGTGGTCGTGGTCTTGCCCTCGCCCGCCGGGGTGGGGTTGATCGCCGTGACAAGGACAAGGTGGCCGTTCTTGCGCCCGGAAAGCGACTTGATGAAGTCTTCCGAGACCTTGGCCTTGTCGTGGCCGAAGGGCAGCAGGTGCTCGCTCGGGATGCCCAGCTTGGCACCGATCTCCTGAATGGGCTTCTTGGTCGCGGCGCGTGCAATTTCGATGTCAGACATATCGTGTTCCCATCAGGTTTCTACGGTTTTCAGGTTCCAAGGGTGGCCCCGGTGGCCAGCCCGGCGGCGCCCGCCCATTCGGACGCGGGCATCTTGGCCCCGCCCTTGGGCCGCACCCGCTTGATCAGGATGCGACCGCCCACGCATTGCACCGCAACGCCGTCGTCAGTTATCTCGCGCACGCGGCCCGATATGCCGTCACCCGGCACAAGGGCGCAGTCGAAGATATCCACCTCGGCCCCGTCGAGCGTGGTCCAGGCCCCCGGCGCGGGATTGGTGCCGCGAATGAGGTCATAGACCTGTTTGACCGGGCGGTGCCATTCGATGCGCGCGTGAGTGCGGGTGCACCGGCGCTCATAGGTCGCGCGGCTCTCATCCGGCACGATGCGCGGCGGATTGCCCGAGCGGTAGAGGTCGCAGACCGTCAGCACGCTATCGACCGCGTGCGGGTATATCTTCTTGAAATAGAGGTCGATCACGGTGTCGTCGGGGCCGATCTCGCATTCCCATTGCAGAAGGCTGTCGCCCTCGTCCAGCCCGTCCGAGGGGTAGAACCACGAATAGCCCGATCTGGTGGCCCCCATGATGATCGGCCAGTTGACCGCCGACGGCCCGCGATGCAGCGGCAGAAGCGAGGGGTGAAAGCAGATCGAGCCATGGGTGGGCGTGTCGCGCGCGGCCTCCGGCACGAAGACGTTGACAAAGGCCATGATCATCAGGTCGGCCTTGTGCGCGGCCAGTTGCTCCAGCGTGGCGGGATCGTCGAAATTGGCCGGCTGATGGACCGGCAGACCCGTCTCAAGCGCCAGTTCCTTGACCGGATCGACCGGCTTGCCGTCCCGGTCAGGCTCGCAGTAGACGGCAACCACCTCGTCCGTCCCGGTCCCGAGAAGCCTGGCCAGCACATCCTTGCCAAAGGCCTGCTGCCCCATCACGATAAGTCTCATGTCGTCCTCCCGTCCGTGCGGCGGGGCGGCCTGCGCCGCGCCCTGCCCTCACGGCTTGATTATTCGGCTGCCTTCCTCGCACTCCCGACCGCGCCCGACTCCAGGATGCCGGCCAGTTCCTCCCCGTCATAGCCGAGCACGTCGCGCAGGATTTCCTCGGTATGCTCACCCAGAAGCGGCGAGCGCGTCACCTCGACGGGGCTGTCGCTGAGCTTGATGGGGCAGCCGACCGAGGTGTAGCGCCCGCGCGTCGGGTGATCGACATCGACGATCGTGCCGGTCGCGCGCAGGCCATCGTCCTCCATGATCTCCTTGGTGGACAGGATCGGCCCCACCGGGATATCGAGCGGATTGCAGATATCCATCACCTCGAACTTGGTCTTGGTCATGGTCCATTCTTCGATGCGCCCGAAGATCTCGTCAAGCTTGTCCAGCCGCTCGGGCGGGGTGGCATAACCGGGCGCGTCCTTCCACTCGGGTGCGCCGATCACGTCGCAGACCTTTTCCCAGACGGCGGCCTGCGTGATGAAATAGGTATAGGCGTTGGGGTCGGTCTCCCAGCCCTTGCACTTGAGGATGCGCCCCGGCTGACCACCGCCCGAATCGTTGCCCGCGCGCGGCGTGGCATCGCCGAAGGGAATGCCCTTGCCATGTTGCGAATATTCGGTGAGCGGCCCGGCGGCGAGGCGCTGTTGATCGCGCAGCTTGACGCGGCAGAGGTTGATCACCCCGTCCTGCATCGGGGCCAGCACCTTTTGCCCCCGCCCCGAATGCTCGCGCTGATAAAGGGCGGTGACGATGCCAAGCGCCAGATGCAGCCCGGTGCCACTATCGCCGATCTGCGCGCCGGTCACCAAGGGCGGGCCATCGAGAAAGCCGGTGGTCGAGGCGGCGCCGCCCGCACATTGCGCGACGTTCTCATAGACCTTGCAATCCTCGTATTTGCCGGGGCCGAAGCCCTTGACCGAGGCCATGATGATGCGCGGGTTGATTTCCTGAATCCGCTCCCAGGAAAACCCCATCCGGTCAAGCGCGCCGGGCGCGAAATTCTCGACCAGCACATCGCAGGTCTCGACCAGACGGGTCAGCACCGCCTTGCCCGCCTCGTTCTTGGGGTTGAGCTCGATCGAGCGCTTGTTGTGGTTGAGCATGGTGAAATAAAGGCTGTCGGCCCCCGGCACATCCACCAGCTGCTTGCGGGTGGCGTCGCCCACGCCGGGACGCTCCACCTTGATCACGTCGGCGCCAAACCACGCCAGCAACTGCGTGCAGGTCGGACCCGATTGCACATGGGTGAAGTCGAGGATCTTGACGCCTTCAAGGGCTTTCATGTGTCTCTCCGTCTCTTGGCCAAGTGGGCGCGTTCACCGTGCCCCGGTTGGTTGAAATCAGTCTTTGCGCGCCTGCGGATAGAGGCGTTGCGCCACCACCGATTGCGGGTTGAGGTTGCCGATATTGCCGCTTTCCCTGCCCGCCGCCGGGTCAATCATCGCGTTGATCAGGGTGGGCTTGCCATTGTCGAGCGCCTCATAGACCGCCTTGCGCAGTTCGTCCGGCGAACGGGCGATCACACCCACGCCGCCAAAGGCCTCGATCATCATGTCATAGCGCGCGCCTTTCACGAAAACCGTGGTCGCCGGATCGTCGCCGCCGCCCCAGTTCTCGCCATCGCCGCGATAGATGCCGTCATTGTTGAACACCACCGTGCAGATCGGCAGGTTGTAGCGGCACACGGTCTCGATCTCCATGCCGCAGAAGCCGAAGGCGCTGTCGCCCTCGACCGCCAGCACGCGCTTGCCGGTCTCGATGGCCGCCGCGATGGCCGATCCCATGCCGATCCCCATCACCCCCCAGGTGCCCACGTCGATGCGGTGGCGCGGCTTGTGGATGTTGACGATCGAGCGGCACTGATCGAGCGTGTTGGCCCCCTCGTTGACGAGGATCGTGTCGGGATGATCGTTGATCGCGTCCTTGATGACGCCGAGCGCGCCGTGATAATCCATCGGATCGTTGTTGTTGCGCAGCCGCGCGGCCATTTTCTCCATGTTGGCCGTGGCCTTGGCGTTGACCGCATCGAGCCAGTCCCTGGGCGGGGCGATCCCGGCCCCGTCCATGGCCTTGAGCAGGGCCTCGCAGCACGACCCGATATCGCCTACGATCGGGGCCGCAATCTCGACGTTCGAGTCCATCTCCTCGGCCTCGATATCCATCTGGACAAAGCGTTTCGCCCCCGGCTCGCCCCATTGCTTGCCCTTGCCGTGGCTGAGCAGCCAGTTGATCCGCGCGCCCATCATGATGACCACGTCCGAATCCTTGAGCACCATCGACCGCGCAGCGGCGGCGCATTGCGGATGGGTGTCGGGCAGCAGGCCCTTGGCCATGGACATCGGCAGGAACGGATAGCCCGATTTTTCCACCAATTCGCGGATCAGATCGTCACATTGATCATAGGCCGCGCCCTTGCCGATCACGATCAGCGGACGTTTCGCGTCCTTCATCACCGCGATGGCGCGGTCGATGGCCGATTTCGCCGGGATCTGGCGTTGCGCGGGCTCGATCACCTTGACGAGCGAGCGCGCCCCCTCGGCGGCATCCACCACCTGCCCCAGCATCGCGCCGGGAATATCGAGATACACGCCGCCGGGCCGCCCCGACACCGCCGAGCGGATCGCCCGCGCCACGGCAATCCCGATATCCTGCGCATAGGTCAGCCGGTAAGCCGCCTTGCAGAAGGGCTTGGCCATGGCCAGTTGGTCCATCTCCTCGTAATCGCCCTGCGCCAGATCGACGATCTCGCGCTCCGACGAGCCGGAAATCAGGATCATCGGCCAGCAATTCGTGGTGGCATTGGCCAGCGCCGTGAGCCCGTTCATGAAGCCCGGCGCCGAGACGGTCATGCAGACGCCCGGCATCTTGGTCAGGAACCCCGCGACGGAGGCGGCGTAGCCCGCATGCTGTTCGTGACGGAACGAGATCACCCGCATCCCCTGCGCCTGCGCATAGCGGCCCAGATCGGTGATCGGGATGCCCGGCACGTTGTAGATGGTCTTGATCCCGTTGAGCTTGAGCGCGTCGATCAGCAGGTGAAAGCCGTCCGTGACGTCATCTGTCTGCTCAGTCGGCGCTGCGGGTGCGTGGGCTACGGCCATGTCGGTCCTCCGGTTTCCAGTGGTCCGCGGCATCGGTCGCGGACGGGGTCGGGCAATCAGCTATTGGCAGCGTTTTGGGTTTCCAGGGTCGCGTTGCGGGTCAGGTTCAGGCGGCCCCAGGTCTTGCGGATGTGGTCATGCAGTTGCATCGTGTGCTCGCGCACCTTGTTGGCGGCATCCTCGGCGTCGCGACGCTCGAGCGCCTCGATGATCTCGGCATGATCGACGACAGACCGCTTGACGCGGTCGCCCTCCCACATGGAGCGCAGGCGCACGGCCTTGATATGCAAAAACACCCCCTCGGCCATGGTCTTGAGCAGGGCGCAATGCGAGATTTCGAGGATGTGCAGGTGGAATGTCAGGTTGTCGTCGGAATATTCCGCGATCCGCGTGGCCGATGTGGCGTCATGGTATTTCTCGGCGATCTTGCGCAGCGTTGCGATTTCGGTGTCGCTCGCACGTTCGGCGGCAAGACGGGCGGCCATGCTCTCGAGCGCCGCCCAGGCGATGATCATCTCGAGGATTTCCTCAAGGCTCTTGCGTTGCAGGAACACGCCCTTGCGGGGCACAACCGTCAACAGCCCGTCCGCCTCGAGCCGCGCTATGGCATCGCGCAGCGGCGTGCGGGAGATCTGCAACTGCTCGGCCAGCGTGCGCTCATCAAGGCGCAGATCGGCGTCGTCCTCATAGATGTTCATCTCGAGGATCGCCTCGCGCAACCTCTCGTAGACATGATCCTTGAGCGTGAAATTCGACGCAATCGGCCGTAGCTTCATGTTATCATCCCCAACATCGCCCGTGCCCCCGGGCACATGCGGTGGCCCCGTGGTATACCATAAGCCAGCAGGCCCGACCGGGCAATTCGTTTTTTGAAAAATCGTCGCCGCAGGTGCATCCTGGGCGGCGCGGCGCACCAGCGATAGCGTTGTTCCGAAAGGAAAACCCCCTTTGTGCAGCCCGACAGGGTGGCACGTGGAGGGGACGTCAGCAGCGCGCCTTATGCCTTTGATACAAATCAATATAATTGCATTTGCCGGATCATCGTCGCCCGGTGTCGACCGCCGCCCTGGGGGGGCCGGATTGCCGCGTTGCAGCGCCCCCCCTCCTCCGATCCGCCCCCCCCCCCGCCGGGCCGGACCGCCCGCGCCGTTTTCACCCCCGGACATATCGCGGTTGATGGCCCGTCATATTCGTGGTATCTGGCATACCACAGCCACAACGCCAAGCCGCTTTTCAGTATCCGGGGAGACAGGTCATGCTCATTCGCGCCGCCGACAGCGCGCTGGTCATCATCGACATGCAGGAACGTCTCGTGCCCGCCATGCAGGCCCCGGCCCGGACCATCCGCAACACCCGCACCCTCAAGGCCAGCGCCGAGGAAATGGGCGTGCCTGTCATCATGACCGAACAGTATCCCGCCGGGCTGGGCCATACCGTCCCCGAACTCGCGCCGGGGCCGGGGACCACCGTGCTTGCCAAGATGCATTTTTCCTGCATGGAAGATGCGGGCTTTGCGGCGCATTTTCACGGGCTCGGGCGCAAGCAGGCGGTCATCGCCGGGATGGAGGCGCATATCTGCGTTGTCCAGACCGCCGCCAGCCTGATCGAGGCGGGGTTCGAGGTGTTCGTCGTCTCGGACGCGACCGCCTCGCGCACGATTGAAAGCGAACAGGCCTGCATCGCGCGGCTGAGCGCCAGCGGCGCGGGCATCGTCACGACCGAAATGGTGGTCTTCGAATGGCTGGGCCGCGCCGGAACCCCGGCCTTCAAGCGATTGTTGCCGCTGATAAAATAACGGCCACGGCCGCCTCACCCCGGAACGGAGCCCATATGATCATCCACGCGTATCAGGCGAAGGCGCTTTTGCGGGCTTACGGGGATCCGGTTTCGGATGGGCGCGTTGTTCTGCGCGCGGACGAGGCGAAGACGGCGGCTCGGCCGAAGAAGAGGCCGCGCAGTTCCTGAAAGACGAGAAAAAGCGTGGCCGCTGGAAACCGACCGCAGGCTTCATCGCCGGACGCACCGCCCCTGCGGGCCGCCGCATGAGCTTGGCAAGGCCGTGCTCAAGGCCATCGGCTGAGACCAGGGACACGACCGACGCGCCCGTGGACCTTGTCCCGCGCGGCGGCGTTGACTTCTTGTGGTTTCTGGTATACCACAAAAAGCGGGCCAGAGGAGGAGACGACCCATGTTTCTTGCGGAATACCAGTCCAAGGAATTGCTTGCACAATATGGCGTCTCGGTCCCGGATGGACATCAGGCCCGCAGCCCGGAGGAGGCGCAGCGCCTCTGCAAGGAGATCAAGGCCCCTAAATACGTGGTCAAGGCCCAGATCGGCGCGGGCGGGCGCGGTCTTGCGGGCGGCATAAGATTTGCCGCCACCCCCTCTGCCGTGGCGCACGAAGCGGGGCGTCTTCTCGGAGGGGTTCTGGTCACCGACCAGACCGGACCGGCGGGCGAGGTCGTGGATCTGATCCTTGTCGAGGCGGCCATCGACATCGCCCAAAGCTGCTTTGTGGCCATCGCGATCGATCCGTCAAGCGGGGGTCCCATGCTCTTGGCTTCGGGCGCGGGCGGGGTGGAATTCGAGCAACGCGCCCGGATGGACGAGAGCATCGCGCAAGGCTGCGCCTTGCCCGAGGACAGCGCCGGGGCGCGCGCGCGCATCGCGGAATTTCTCTCTGGCATCGGCCTCACCGAGGCGCAGGACGGCGCGCTTGACGCGATCTTCGCCGCGCGCCGCGCCTTCATGGACAACGACATGACGCTGGTGGAGATCAACCCCTTTGCCCGCACCCGTGACGGTCGATGGATCGCGGTTGACGCCAAGGTGGCGATCGACCCCAACGCGGGCTTTCGCCGCCCCGAATTCGCCTCGATGGTGGCCGAGCGCCCCGCCCCGGCCGATGAACTGGCGGCGGCGCGCCACAACATCAACCTCGTGCGGCTCGAGGGCAATATCGGCGTGGTCGCCAATGGCGCAGGGCTGGGGCTTGCCACCAATGACATGATCGTGGATGCGGGCGGCAAGCCTGCGAACTTCATGGACATCCGCACCACCGCAAGCAGCATGGACGTGGCGCGCGGGATCGAGATCCTGCTGGACGACGGCCGGGTGACGGCGATCCTGCTCACGATCCATGGCGGCGGCATGACCACGGCCGATACGGTCGCGGAGGGGGTGAACTTTGCCTATGCCAAGGCCGCGCGGAAACTGCCGGTGATTGCCTACATGTCCGGCAAACATGCAGATTGGGGCCACCGCATCCTGCGAGACCGCAAGGTGCCGGTCGAAAGCTGCGACACGATCACCGCCGCCATCGGCCGGGTGGTTGCGCTGGCAGGTCAGGGGAGGACACGCTGATGGCGATCTTTGTCAATTCCGAAACGCGGCTCATCGTGCAGGGCATGACCGGGCGGTCGGGCACGTTCTACACCGATGAGGCGATCCGCTATGGCACGACCTGTCTGGGCGGTGTGCGTCCCGGCAAGGGCGGCAGCAGCCATATCGGCCTGCCGCTTTTTGATACGGTGGCGGAGGCCGTGGCGGCGACACAGGCCAATGCCAGCCTCGTGATCGTGCCTGCCCCGCAAGCCGGGCCTGCGATGATCGAGGCCATCGAGGCCGGGATCGGCGTGGTTGTCTGCGTGACCGAGCGCGTGCCGCAGCATGACATGAGCCGCGTCAAACAGGCGCTTGCCGGCACCGACACGGTTCTGATCGGCCCCAATTCCCAAGGCATCCTGACCGCCGGACAGTGCAAGATCGGCGTCATGCCCACGGTCAATGCCGTGCCCGGCCATATCGGCATCGCCTCGCGCTCGGCCTCGCTCACCTCCGAGATCCTGGCGCAATGCAGCAAGGCCGGGCTGGGCCAGTCCACCACCGTGGGCATCGGCGGCGACACGCTGCATGGCGTGGGCTTTGTCGAGTGTCTCAAGGCGTTCCGCGACGATCCCGAAACCGAGGCGGTCGTGCTCATCGGCGAGATCGGCGGGCGCGGCGAGGAAGAGGCCGCCGCCTATCTCGAAACGGTCGATTACGGCAAGCCGGTGGTCGCCCTCGTGGTCGGGCGGCACGCGCCGCGCGGGCGGCGGATGGGCCATGCGGGCACGCTCTCGGTTCTGGGGGGCGGCACGGCGGCGGACAAGATCGCGCGCCTGCGCGCCGCCGGGGCAGAGATCGCGGCCCATGCCGATGACGTGGTCGCCGCCGTGACGCGCGCCACCGCCAGGACCACTGACACGGCGGCCACAAGGTGAGCGACCTGCCCGACACCATGCGCGTCATTGAAATGACCGCCCCCGGCGGGCCGCAGGTCCTGATCCCCGGCACCCGGCCCCTGCCCGCCTGCGGCGCGGGCGAGGTCCTGATCCGCGTCACCGCCGCCGGCGTGAACGGCCCGGACCTTGTGCAGCGGCGGGGCCATTACCCCGCACCCAAGGGGGCCTCGGATCTGCTTGGTCTCGAAGTCGCGGGCGAGGTGGTCGCCTGTGGCGAGGGTATCGACCAATGGCACCCCGGCGACCGCGTCTGCGCGCTGACGAATGGCGGCGGCTATGCCGAGTTCGTGGCGGTGAATGGCAGCCATTGCCTGCCGATCCCCGAGGGCGTGGACGAGGTCGAGGCGGCAGGCCTGCCCGAGACCTTCTTTACTGTCTGGAGCAACGTGTTTCTCGATCACAGCCTGCCGGAGGGCGGCGTCTTCCTTGTCCATGGCGGCGCGGGCGGGATCGGATCGACGGCGATCCAGTTGGGCAAGGCGATGGGGCTAAGCGTGCTGACCACGGTCGGCGATGAGGCGGCAGCGGATTTCGTGACCTCCCTCGGGGCCGACCGCGCGATCGACTTCCGGACCGAGGATTTCGTCGCCGTCACCCGCGAGGCAGGCGGCGCGGATATCATCCTCGACATCATCGGCGGCGACTATGTCGCGCGCAACATCAAGGCGGCGCGCCATGATGCGCGGATCATTCAACTGGCCTTCAACCACGGCTCGAAGGTCGAGATCGACCTCATGCCGGTGATGCTCAAGCGGATCAGCTACACCGGATCGACGCTGCGCTCCCGGCCCGAGGCCTTCAAGACGCGCGTGGCGCAGGCGCTGCGCCGTGACGTCTGGCCGCTTTTCGGGACCGGCGCGGTGCGCCCGGTGACGCATCGCGTCCTGCCGATGACCGAGGCCGCCGAGGCGCATCGGCTGATGGAGGATGGCGGGCATCGCGGCAAGATCCTGCTGCGGCCCTGACGCAGGCGGATACCTGACGGGCGCGGGGGACAGTTTGGCCTGTTGGTGCCATTCGGGCGTTTCGCCCGCGCGGCCTCTGGTCGTGATCGCACGGGGGCTTCCAACGACCGCTTCAGGCCGGACCCGGTCATTCACCGCAACAGCCCCCTTGTCGCCGCGCCCGGTCGCGCGCATCCTCGCGCCATGACAGATCTGCCCACATGGGGCGTGGTGGCCACGATCAAGGCCCCGGCCCGCGACATCCTGAGCTTTGCCGCCCATCATCTCGATCTGGGCGCGCATCGCGTGCATGTCTATCTCGACGCCCCGAACCCGGAGGCCGAGGCAGCGTTGCGCGCCCATCCCAAATGCCGGGTGATCCTGTGCGATGACGCCTATTGGCAGCGCCGCCGCAACAAGGGCCGACCCGAGGCGCATCAGCCGCGTCAGAGCCTCAACGCCACGCATTGCCTCAATCGCCGCCCGGAGGTGGCGTGGCTCGCGCATATCGACGTGGACGAATTCCTCTGGCCCGCCACCCCCCTGCCCGCGCAGCTTGCCGCCCTGCCCGAGGACTGCCTCAGCGCGCGCGTCCGCCCCATCGAGGCATTCGCCCCCGACCCGGACGATCCACCGCCCGAGGGCGTGCAGTGGTTCAAGTCCTGCGCACGGCTGAAGGGGGCGCGCGCCGAAGAGACGGCGGCGATTTACCCGACCTTCGGCGCGCATCTCAACGGCGGGTTTCTCAGCCATGTGGCGGGCAAGGTCTTTGTCCGCACCGGCCTGCCCGACACAAGCCTGCGCATCCACAACGCCTTTCGCGGCAAGGCGATGGATGACACCCCGGCAGAACTGACCGAGACGCGCCTGTGTCACCTGCACGCCCATGACTGGCAGGACTGGCGCGCGCGCCTGCGCTATCGCCACGCGGCAGGGGCTTACCGGCCCGACATAAAGCCGCCGAGCGTGGGCGCGCTGCCGATCCATGACCTGCTGGCGCATGTCGAGGCCGAGGGCGGCGAGGTCGGCTTGCGCGCTTTCTTCGCCGAGGTCTGCACCGCCACGCCCGTCCTGCGCGCGCGGCTCGAGGCCCACGGCCACCTCCATGCCATCGCGCTTGAGCTTGACGCCAAGCGCGCGCGTCACTTCACCGATGCGCGCCGGGTCCGCCCGCATTGACCCCTCGCGCTGCTTGCTGTAAGGCGGGCGCAGCGGGCGGCCCGATTGGGGCTGGTTGCGCAATGGTTGCGCACGCCCATGACTGATGCGCGGGCCAAGACCAGTGTCCGCAAAAAGCGGATACACATGACCACATTCAGCGATCTGAACCTCAACCCCAAAGTTCTCAAGGCCGTCGAAGAAGCCGGCTACATCACGCCCACGCCGATTCAGGCCGATGCCATCCCGCCCGCACTTGCAGGGCGCGACGTGCTCGGGATCGCCCAGACCGGCACCGGCAAGACCGCCGGTTTCACGCTGCCGATGCTGTCGCTTCTGGCGCGCGGGCGCGCGCGCGCGCGGATGCCGCGCAGCCTTGTGCTCTGCCCCACGCGCGAGTTGGCCGCGCAGGTGGCCGAGAATTTCGACACCTATTCCAAGTATCTCAAGCTGACCAAGGCGCTGCTCATCGGCGGCGTCAGCTTCAAGGAACAGGACAAGCTCATCGACAAGGGCGTTGACGTTCTCATCGCCACGCCGGGCCGCCTGCTCGACCATTTCGAGCGCGGCAAGCTCTTGCTGACCGGCGTTCAGATCATGGTGGTGGACGAGGCCGACCGGATGCTCGACATGGGGTTCATCCCCGATATCGAACGCATCTTCAGCCTGACGCCCTTTACCCGGCAGACGCTGTTTTTCTCGGCCACCATGGCCCCCGAGATCGAGCGCATCACCAACACCTTCCTGACCGCGCCCGCGCGGGTCGAGGTGGCGCGGCAGGCCACGGCCAGCGAGACGATCGACCAGCATGTGGTGATGATCAAGCCATCGCGCCGGGACAAGGCCGACGCCGAGAAACGCGCCGTGCTGCGCGCGCTCATCGACAACGAAGGCGACGCCTGCACCAATGCCATCGTGTTTTGCAACCGCAAGGTCGATGTGGATATCGTGGCCAAATCGCTCAAGAAATACGGCTATGACGCAGCGCCCATCCATGGCGACCTTGAACAAAGCCAGCGCACGCGGACGCTCGATGCGTTCCGCGCCGGCGAGTTGAAGATCCTCATCGCCTCGGACGTGGCCGCGCGCGGGCTCGACGTGCCTGCGGTCAGCCATGTCTACAATTTCGACGTGCCGGGCCACCCCGAGGATTACGTCCACCGCATCGGCCGCACCGGTCGCGCGGGCCGCTCGGGCAAGGCGCTGACCATCTGCAATCCGCGCGACGAAAAGGCGCTTGCCGCCGTCGAGGCACTGATCCAGCGAGAGATCGCGCGCCTGCCCGACCCGACCGGCGGCAGCGCCCCGGCACCCGAGGGCACACCCGAAGAGGCCCCTGAGCGCGCCCCGCGCCCCAGCCGAAGCCGCTCGCGCAGCCGCTCTGTCTCGCGCAAGGACGCAGCCCCCGCCGAGACGCCAGAGGCCATGCCCGCCGAGGTTGTCCCGCAAGAGCGGGCCGAGGAGGCGCGCCCGCCGGCGCAAACCGAGACGCGCCCGACCAATCGCAGCGAGACGCGCCCGAAGGAGCGTGGCGAAAGCCGGGGCGAGGAGCGCCGGGAGAACCGCGGCCAGCGCCGCGACGACAGCGGCCCGAGGGTCGTCGGCATGGGCGATCACCTGCCCGGCTTCATCGCGCTCAGCTTCGACGAGCGGCGCGCCGGCTGAACCTGCTCAACGCGCGATCACGATATCCGCGCAGAGCCCGCCCATCCGCGCGCTCTCGCCCAGACGCAAGGTGCCGCCATGGGCACGCGCCACGTCGATCACGATCGACAGGCCAAGCCCCACGCCCGTGCCGCGATTCTGGTTGCGCGCGGGCTCGAGCCGCGTGAACGGGCGCAGCGCCTCCTCGCGCCGCTCGGGCGGGATGCCCGGCCCGTCATCCTCGACCCGGATGCGCAGCGTCTTGGGACCGAGCCAGACCGAGACCTCGGCGCGCGTGCCGTAGCGCACGGCGTTGGTGATCAGGTTCTCGACCGCGCGCCGCACCGCATGGGGCCGCAAGGCCACCTCGCCCGCGCCCTCCACCTCGTGCAGGGTCACATCGACCGCCGCGCGCTGCATGTCGGCCACCACCTGCCGCACCAGCGCAACGGGATCGACCGGCTCCGGTGCGCTCTCCTGCGCGCCACGCGCGAAGTCGAGAAAGCCGTCCAGAAGGCGCTGCATGTCATCCACATCGCGCAGCATCGGCGCGGCCTCGTCCTCGTCGATCATTGCCAGTCCCAGCCGCAGCCGCGTCAGCGGCGTGCGCATGTCATGGCTGACGCCCGAGAGCATCAGCGTGCGCTGTTCGATCTGCCGCTCGATCCGCGCGCGCATCTCGACAAAGGCACGCCCCGCCGCGCGCACCTCGGTAGCACCTCCGGGGCGGAACGGCACATGGTTGCCGCGTCCGAATGCCTCCGCCGCCTCGGCCAGCCGCGTCATGGGGCGCAACTGCGCCCGCAGGTAAAGAAAAGCCACCAGCGTCATCAGCCCGCCCGCCGCCATCAGGTTCACGAACAGCAGATGCGGACGGCGCGCCGAGACATGGCCGCGATTGACCACCACCTCCATAAAGCCCGCGCTGTCCGGAAAATAGAGCCGCACATCGCGGTCATCGGGCAATATGATCGCCGCCAGATCGGGGAAATGCCGCCGCATCTCGCGCACCACCACGATACCCGAGAAATCATACCACCGGCGGAAATCGCGCGCGGGGATCTCCGCCTCCGCCACAGGCCGGATCGTGATGCCGAGCGTCGTGGCGACGTCGGGCGCATCCGCCTCACGCACAAGCCGCACCTCGCGCGCCACCGTCTCGACCATCTGCTCGGTCACGCCCTCGAAATGGCGCTGCACGAACACCACCGAGACCACCACCAACAGCGTCACCACCGGCACGAGCAGGCTCAGCACGGTGCGCCCGAACAGACCGCGCGGCAGATAGGGTTTGAGCCATCGAAGCATCATGGCTAAACCTACGCCGGGCACGGCGCGGAAGGAAGAGCGATGCAGGCCAGCGGTGAGAACGCGCCCCCGGCGGGCGTGGCGCGGGAGATGGGCGGTGATGTGCGCGCGATCCTCGCGCCGAACCCCTCGCCGATGACGCATTGGGGCACGAATACCTATCTCCTGGGCACGCGGGCGCTTGCCGTGATCGACCCCGGCCCCGACGACCCGGCCCATCTCGCGGCGATCCTCGGCGCGCTCGGGCCGGGGCAGAGCGTCAGCCACATCTTCGTGACCCATGCCCATCTCGACCATTCACCGCTTGCCGCGCGGCTGTCGGTGGTCACCGGCGCGCCGGTGCTGGCCTATGGGGACGCAGTGGCGGGCCGAAGCGCGGTCATGGCACGGCTGGCCGAGGCGGGCGGGATCGGCGGCGGCGAGGGGGTGGATGCCGGTTTCGCCCCCGATCTCGTGCTGTGCGACGGCGAGCGGGTGGCGGGCGACGGCTGGCAGATCACCGCCCATTGGACGCCCGGACATTTCGGCAATCACATGAGCTTTCAGGCGGGCGGGGATGTCTTCAGCGGCGATCTGGTGATGGGCTGGGCGAGTACGCTGATCTCCCCGCCCGATGGCGACCTGACGCAGTTCCGCAGCGCCTGCGCGCGGCTCTCGGGCCTGCGAGCCGCGCGCCTCCTGCCCGGTCACGGCGCGCCCGTTGACGACCCCGCCGCGCGCATCGCCTGGCTGCTGGAACATCGCGACGCCCGCGAGGCCGCGATCCTTGACGCCCTACAGGAGGGCCCCGCCTGCGCACGCGCTCTGGCGGCACGCATCTATACCGACACACCCACCCCTCTGATGTCCGCCGCCGCGCGCAATGTTCTGGCGCATCTCATTGATCTGAAACAGAACTTGCACATCGACTGCCTCGATCCGCTCGGCCCCGGCGCCCGCTTTGCCCTACCCGCCCGCCCCCGGGGGGCCAGTTGAAGTTTTTGTCACAAATCCTCTGGACCTCTCGCAAACGCATTGCTATACGGCCCACGTGTTCCGGCGTAGCTCAGCGGTAGAGCAGTTGACTGTTAATCAATTGGTCGTAGGTTCGATCCCTACCGCCGGAGCCAAAATCTCAAATCACCCTTGATTTCATTGGGAAATCCCGAAGCGGAGTCGCAGATTCCGCCTCTGGTGCCCGGTTAGTGCACGAAATGGTGCACAAATCGGTGCACAGACCCGTGCACGACCCGGTTCATGCCCGACTCCACGATGCCCTGCAATCGCATCGGAGGCCGTCCGCCCATGACCGGAATCGCACATGTCCCCTATCTCGAGAACCGCAAGCCCGGGTTTCTCTACCGACGCCGCATCCCCGCGCGCCTGTTGCGCCCAAATGCCCGAAAATCCGGCACTTTTCCATCGTCACGCAACACCAGTCCCGGATCCTGCCTGTGTGTCTCCTTGCGAACGCATGTCCCAGCCGACGCGAAGGCCCTCGCAACCCGCCTGACGGCGCTTTGCGATTTCGCCTTCGCCCTGGCGATGGAGACGGACATGCAGCACCTGGGCGACACCGAGATCCGCCTGCTGGAACACCTGGCCCGGTTCGAGGTCGAGGCGCACGCTGCCGCGCGGGCCCTCGCGGCCCCACGGTCGGAGCAGGCGGCCCGGCAGGCCGCCGCAAGCCAGCAGGCCACACAGGATCTCGTGCGCCGCGCACTGGCCACCGGCGATTGCGAGATCGCACGGGCCCCGCTGCAGGCCATGGCCGCGCAACTGGGTGTCACGCTCGACGACTCCTGTGACAGCTGGCGCGTCCTCGCGCTCGAGGCCACGCGGATCCTGCTCGATGTGAGCCGGGAGCGCGAACGCCAGGAACTGGGACAGTTCGAGACGCCAAGCCCCATCTTCATCTCGGCGCGCAGAAACGCGGCCCACTCGCAAGGCAGGAATACCCCTTACGGGACCGCGTTCGCGCCGACCGCCCCTGTCCCGCTCATGAGCGCGATGGTTGCCGCGGCAGCCACACAGGCTGCGGTGCCCCTGGCGGAGATCATGCGCGGTGCGCCGTCTGCGCCAGCATCTGCAGTCACCCCATCAGGAAAGGACGAGACGGTGGAATTCACCACAGATACGCACGCACGCCGCACCGATGGTTCGACGTCCGGCAACCCCTGCGCCGCGCATCATCACTGTGCGGCAGACGCGCCCGCGATGCCGCTCCAGCCGGCCCCGGTTGCGGCGATGCGATCCGATGCCACGACCGACATGCAGAAAGCCTCGACCTCGGTCCCGGCATCCGATCCGTACGGCGCGCAGGTCTACGAGGCTGCCGGATGGACCGGTCTCGACGCAGACACGGCGCGCCGCGTCGAAATGCGCCCGCCGCGCCTCGAGAACATCGACTTGCGGGTTCTGAGCGAGAAGAGCCGGAAGGCCCTCGAGAAGCCGCGCGGGATCGCGCTCGAGGAAGCCATCGACCTCTTCTGCGAACTCAAATGCGTGGGCTATGGCTCTGATTTCACCAGGGAACAGGTGGCGGACCCGGCAGCCGGAAAGAAATGGGAACGTGACAATGGCAGCAAGCCGAAGTTCGCGCGCTCATTCTGGCCCGAGTTCCTCGGGACGGGCGCGGTGGAGCAGATCGCAAAGAATGATCTTCGCGACGCGTTGGCCCTCCTTCCGCGCATCCCCGCCAAGCACGGCAAGGGCCAGGCGAAATATCTGGCCGATCACGGCTACCAGGAGCTCGTCGAACGCATCGACTCGGAAGAGGAATCCGATACCGTTGCCAATCTCGAGGCGCTCGCGGCGCGCACGACTGTGACCGAGGCGGATCGCGAAGATGCGCGGCGCAAGGCGCTGCAGAAGCGGCTGCGCTCCGAAACGCAGATCAAGCATCGCCGGTTCCTGCTCTCCGTGGGCACGATGTGCATGGAGCTGCAACTCGCGGACAAGAACCCGTTCGAGATCCTCTCGGTTTCGAACGATGACAAGAAGCGCATGGCGGCCTCCGAGGAAAAACGCGCACGGACCGTCTGGGACGATCGGATCTATACCCTGTTCTCCTCGCCGGTGTTCCAGGGCGAGATCGACGAACCCGGCGAGCCGCTGTTCTGGCTGCCGCTTTTCGGGCGGCTCATGGGGTTGCGCGAAGAGGAGGGGGCGCAACTTTCGCCGGGCGATTTCGGAAGTGATCGCGGGATCCAATTCCTTGACATCAAGTGCACCGATGCCAACCACATCAAGACCGAGGAATCCCAGCGCCGTATTCCGATCCACCCGCAGCTGCTCGAGCTCGGGCTGCTCGAGCTTGTCGAGATGCGCCGTCGGCAGGGCCAGAGCCGTCTCTTCCCGCACATGACGCGCGGCAGGACCAAGGGCAAGTTCTCCGAGAATTTCTCAAAGACGCGAAACTTCCCGATGACATTCCCGACCACGACATCCGCAAGACGAACCTTGAGATGATCCGCGCCGATCTTACTGGCGACGTCCGCGCGCGGATCGTGGCACGGGATTTCCGGGAATTGACGGGACGCGAAGATCTTTCCGCCATGGAAGTCATGACGCTGATGAATCTCATGATCGAGGGCAAGGCCGCCGCCTGGAATCGTTGTGACGAAGCGCTTGCACCCATGGCCAGGCTTTTCCCGAGCCCTGCGACACTCACGGGAAAACGGTTATCGACCTATAAAAACCGCCTTTCCATTCAAGATGTTGGCGGGACTCTTCAACCAGAAAAGAGATTTGGTGCGGGTGGAGGGACTTGAACCCCCACGCCTTGCGGCGCCAGAACCTAAATCTGGTGCGTCTACCAGTTTCGCCACACCCGCAGTGCCCGCACACTTGGCGCAGGCAATCCGGTCTCTAGCAAAGCGTCACGCCAGTGGCGAGGAAAAACTGTCGGCGCGATGCCGGACAGGGTCGAAAAAAAGGCACGACATTAACCGGATATTGCCATATTCTGGGTCAAAACTGAGGCAGTAACAGAGCGAGATACGCCATGAAACCGGATACGGTCGGGCGTCCGGGCGGCACAGTTGCCGTTCTTGACCCTTTGCAGGAGGCCGGTCTGTGGACCGGCGGCATTCTTCTCACCCTTCAGGGCGAGCGTCGGATCGACGATCTTCGTTGCGGTGACCGGATCGTGACGCGCGACGCGGGCATGTCCGTGCTGCGCGGGATCACGCGGCGGCGGGCGCGCGCGGCAATGGTGCGTATCCGCGCCGGGTCGCTCGGCCACACGCGGCCCGAGCGCGACGTGATCCTGCCCGCGGGCCAGCCGATCCTGGTGCGCGACTGGCGGGCGCAGGCGCTTTTCGGGACCGATCAGGCCATGGTCCCCGCCGCGCGTCTTGTGGATGGCGCGTTTGTCACCCATGTCGGCGCGGCGGAGGTCGATCTCTGGCAGCTTGATTTCGACAGCCCGCACATCCTTTACCTCGACGGGCTGGAAGTGGCGAGCGCCGCGCGCTGACGGCGCTCAGCCGATAGCGGCATGACCACGAGGGGGCCGCCCGGACCGCAAGGATGGGCCTGGGCTGGGCTCCGCTGTCGGGCCGGATGACGGCGAGGCCCCTACCCCTCCAGCCGCGTGAGGTCAGCGGCCTGCAGGCAGATGCTGCGGATACGGCTCAGGAGGTTGAGGCGGTTGCGGCGGATCACCGGACTGTCGACATTGACCTGCACCGCGTCGAAAAACGCATCAATTGGCGCGCGCAGGGCGGCCATGGCGGCCATGGCGCGCGCGAAATCCTCTGCCGTCAGCGCCTGCCCGATCTGCGGTTCGGCAGTATCGAGGGCGGCGAAAAGCGCCTTTTCCTCATCCGTTTCGGCAAATTTCACATCCGCGCCGTAGGAATATTCGACCCCGTCCTTGTCCTCGGCTTGGCTCAGGATGTTGTTGGCCCGCTTGAAGCCCTGCAACAGGTTTTCGCCATCCTCCGTGCTCAGGAACGCCCCGAGCGCGCGGGCGCGGTGAACGAGCAGGGTGAGATCGTCATTGCCCTCCATCGCGAGGCAGGCGTCGATCACGTCATGGCGGAGACCCTCGTCCTTGAGATGGACCTTGAGGCGGTCGTGGAGGAACGTGAGGAGGTTGGCGACAAGCTTTGTTGTCGGAACAACTGAAATAAACTCACCCATATGACTTTGAGCATCATAGTCATAATCCGGACCCTCGCTGGGAAAGCCCAAGAACAACTCTGCTGCCTCGCGGCTTGGATCAACCAAAATGCCTTCAACAAAATAGTCCGTCGGCAGGCCAGTAACACTGAATGCCAAGTTTCCATGACTCACGGTTTCGTCATAGAGGCGTTGCATAGTATTCCACGAAATCAACAATTCTTGGTGCATTTTGCGAAGGATTGGTAACAACTCAGCTCTTACCCCATTCCCCAACACCAACCGGATCACCCCCAAGGCCGCCCGGCGCAGGGCGTAGGGGTCTTTGGAGCCGGTGGGCTTCTCGTCAATCGCCCAGAAGCCGGTCAGCGTGTCGATCTTGTCGGCGAGCGCCACGGCGACCGAGACCGGGGCGGAGGGCACGGCGTCACCCGGCCCCAAGGGCTTGTAATGCTCTTCGCAGGCTTCGGGCACGCCGTCGTCATGGCCTGCGGCCTGCGCGTAATAGCGCCCCATCAGCCCCTGCAATTCGGGGAACTCACCCACCATCTCGGATTGCAGATCGGCCTTGCACACCCGCGCGGCCTCGGCGGCCAGATCGGGCTTGGCCCCGACCAGCGGTGCGATCTCGCGCGCCAGCGCGGCGATGCGCGCCACCCGGTCGGCCTGTGATCCAAGCTTGTTGTGGAATGTCACGTCGCGCAGCCCCTCGGCCATGCCTTCAAGGCCCCGCTCGCGAACCGTGCGCAGGTCATTTTCCCAGAAGAATTTCGCATCACTGAGCCGCGCCGCCAGTACCTTCTGATTGCCCGCGAGGATGGTCGCGCCATGATCCGCCGTCTCGACATTGGCGACGGTGACAAAGCGTTCGATCCGGCCGGTCCCGGGGTTCCTCACCGAAAAGAACTTCTGATGCTCGCGCATACTGGTCTGCAACACCTCGGGCGGCAGATCGAGAAAATCGTCCCCGATCCGCCCCATCAGCACCACGGGCCATTCCACCAGACCCGCCACCTCCGCCAGAAGCGCGCGGTCCTCGACCACCTCAAGCCCGGCGGCAAAGGCCTGATTGGTGGCCTCCTGCCAGATCGCCTCGGCCCGCTCAGCGGCATCAAGCACCACATGCGCGCGCTTGAGCTTTGCGGTGTAATCCTCGAAGGACGTTACAGAAAACGCGTCAGGTGCCATGAAGCGATGCCCGCGTGTGGTATTGCCCGCGCGGATGCCGTCCACCTCCATCTCCACCAGCTGTGCCGCGCCATCCTCGCCGGTCAGGATGCACAGGACCCCGTGCAGCGGGCGCACCCAGCGAAGCGAACCGCTGCCCCAGCGCATCGACTTGGGCCACGGGAAATTGCGGATCAGCTTTTCCAGCTCTTCGGCCACGATCTCGGCGGCGGGGCGTCCGGGCCTGGTGAGGGTGGCGACATAGAACTGGCCCTTTTTCTCGTCGCGGATTTCGAGATCGTCGCGGGTGACACCGGCCCCGCGCAGAAACCCCTCGATTGCCGTCTCGGGCGCACCCAAGCGCGGGCCCTTGCGCTCCTCTCGGATCGTCGGGCTGGTCGCAAGCAACCCCTGCACCGTCAGCGTGAGCCGTCGGGGCGTGGCAAAGGCCGCGGCACCGGCATAGGTCAGCCCGGCCTCGACCAGCGCCTCGGTCAGGCGCGCGCGCAGGTCCTCGGCGGCGCGGGCCTGCATCCGGGCGGGGATTTCCTCGGAGAAGAGTTCGATCAGAAGATCGGGCATGGCTCAGTTTCCTTGCGGGGGCTTGGGGCAATCCGCGGGCGCGGGCTGGCCGTCAAAGACGATCTCGCCGCAGCGGTTGATCTGGTGCCAGGCATGGCCGCGCCCGTCCTCTGCGATGGCGATGATGCGGTCGATGCCGTATTGGATGTTTTCCTCGCCCATGTAGGCGCGCGCGCGTCCCTCGCCGAGGGCGGCCCCGAGCGCCTTGGCGTCGAAACAGTCAAACCAGCCGGGCGCGTTGAGCGGTTCCGCCCCCGGATAGGGGACAAGGCCCACGTCCTGCGGCAGGTGCGCGGTAAAGCAGGCGCGGAACCGGATGGGGGAGCTATCTGCGTCGATGGCGCGGAAATCGGACACGGGAAGGTCGATGACATCGCCGCTCGCCAGCGTGATCTTCATCTCCACCACGCCGCCATCCCGGGTCAGCAGCACCTCGTCGTAGAAGTGATAGACCTGGAGATAATAAAGCGCCCCCCCGGCAAGCGCCGCCGCGAGGAGAATGGCAATGCTCAGGATCTTGCCCATCAGATCAATCGTCCCCCTCTGGTGACGCAATACGGACAGTCGCAAAACGTGCCCGCCTCCTTGCGGTGCAAAAGCCCATGCACGACGCCGCCCTCGGCGTCAAACGTATCGTCGATCACGTTGAAAAACTGGTCGTCCCCACGCTCGAATTTCTGCCAAAGCGCGTATGATACAAGATCGGCAAACTGGATCGCGCGTGTTGCGGCGGAGTCCACGAACATCGGCACATCGGCGAGACTGTGCAGAATGCCGTAGCGATGCCCAGATTTGCCAAATTCCGTCGCCAAGGCCTGCAATCGGGTTTCGCGGGTCGATTTGTCGAGGATGATAAGCCCGCGTTGCTTGTTTCCCTTGTGAAACTCGCGTTTAAGAAAGGCGTCGAAACGGCTGCAAATCTGTTCGAACGCGAACTCGATTGGATCTTCGGGCGAAATTGCCTGCTTATCGACAACCACACCGAAAAGCGCCCAGGTTCCCATGAGTTTTCTGCACTCTGCAAGTGCATGTCGGATATGGGTGTGACGCTGCTCACGCGGCCTCACCGACCGCCAGAACCCTTTCCCGGCGAGCATGTGGCTTCCGTGGAATTCGAGACGCTCGTGATCCTGCGGACAAATCTCCTTGGCAAGTCGGTCGAGACCTGCGCTCAGGTAATGAACCTGACGCTCGAATAGGCATATACCAGAAAGGACGAAATGCCTTTCCTGAGCCGAATTAACTGAGCCTGCGTCATCAAGGTAAAGAAGATACATGAAAAAAGGCAGCCGAGTGAGAACCTTGTCCCAACGGATCGCTCTAGGCAATCCTCCCGACCGCTACCCTCCTATGTGATGATTTGTTGCTGTTTGTCAACACTGATCACGCCGCATACCCCCCCGCTTCGGTCATCACGAACGCATCGGCGCATTGTTTGGCCAGTGCGCGCACGCGGCCGATATAGGCCTGCCGCTCGGTCACGGAGATGACGCCGCGCGCGTCGAGCAGGTTGAAGATGTGGCTGGCCTTGATGCACTGGTCATAGGCGGGATGCGCCATGACGATGCACTTGCCCGTCTTGGGGTCCTGCGCAGGGGCGGCGAGGATGGCCGCGCATTCGGCCTCGGCCTCGGTGAAATGCCGCAGCAGAACCTCGGTATCGGCCACATCGAAGTTGAAGCGTGAATATTCCTCCTCGGTCTGGCGGAACACGTCGCCATAGCGGAGCGGAATGGGCGCGTCCGGGTCGTTGAACGGCATGTCCATCACATGATCGACGCCCAGCACATACATCGCCAGCCGTTCCAGCCCATAGGTCAGCTCTCCCGGCACGGGGTGGCAATCATGCCCGCCCACCTGCTGGAAATAGGTGAACTGGCTCACCTCCATGCCGTCGCACCAGACCTCCCAGCCCAGCCCCCAGGCGCCCAGCGTCGGGCTTTCCCAGTCATCCTCGACAAAGCGCACGTCGTGCAGCGCAAGGTCGATGCCGATGGCCTTGAGCGAGCCGAGATAGAGCTCTTGCAGATCGGGCGGCGAGGGTTTGATCAGCACCTGATACTGGTAATAATGCTGGAGCCGGTTGGGATTCTCGCCATAGCGTCCGTCGGTCGGCCGCCGCGAGGGCTGCACATAGGCCGCCGCCCAGTGCCGCGACCCCAAGGACCGCAGCGTGGTGGCTGGATGGAACGTGCCCGCGCCCACCTCCATGTCATAGGGCTGCAACATCGCACAGCCCTGCCCCGCCCAATAGGTCTGAAGCCGCAGGATGATCTCCTGAAAGCTGCGCGGCTTGGCCGTGTTGTCCGTCATGCGCGGGCCCCCCGAAATTGACGCCCTTACCTAGGCCGGGTGCCGGGCATGGTCAACGCGGCTTGTGGCGCGCGGGCGCGCATATTTGGGATGCATCGGGCGGGGATTTTGCTAGAACCGGCAAGACCCGGCCATTCCGGCCGTCCGAAGACCACTTGGGAATGATGATCATGCGTTTTGTTGCGGCTTTTGTTCTGTTGTTGCTTACCCCCATTGCGGCGCTTGCCCAGACCGGCCCGGAGGCCGAACCGTTGGTCTTTGTCCAGATCGAGGCGCAGCCCAGCCTTGCCGAGGCACAGGCGCGGGCGCGCGATTACGCGCGCAGCCTGCCGGATGTGAACGGGTTTTCGCTTGGGCGGGGCTGGTATGCCATCGCCCTCGGACCATACCGCGAGGAAGAGGCCGCGCGCGTGCTTCAGGTCTATCGCAGCGAGGGTGTGATCGCGCGCGACAGCTACATCGCGCAGCCCTCCGATTTCGGTCAGCAGTTCTGGCCGGTGGGGGCCAATCTGCTCGAGCGCGTCACGCCTGCGCCCGCCCCGATGCCCGAACCCGACACCGCCCCCGACGTGGCCGCGCCTGCCCCGGCCCCCATCCCTGCCCCCGTCCCCGAACCCGAACCCGAACCCGACGAGACCCTGCGCGAGGCCCGCGCCAGCGAGGCGCAACTGAGCCGCGAGGAGCGTGCCGCACTTCAGGTCGCGCTGGAATGGGCCGGGGTCTATCAGGGGGCCATCGACGCGGCCTTCGGGCCGGGCACCCGCAATGCGATGGCGGTCTGGCAGCGCCAGAACGGGGTGGAGGCAACGGGCGTTCTGACCACGCGCCAGCGCGCGATGCTCCTGCGCCAGTATAACGCCGTTCTGGAGGGGCTCGGCCTCGAGACGGTGCGCGACGCGCAGGCGGGTATCGAGATGCGCCTGCCGCTTGGCGTTGTCGCCTTCGACCGGCACGAGGCACCCTTTGCCCATTACCCTGCCTCGGGCGATCTGCCCGCGCAGGTGCTGCTGATCAGCCAGCCGGGCGACCGCGCGACCATGAGCGCGCTTTACGACATCCTGCAAACCCTTGCCATCGTCCCGGAGACGGGCGCGCGTCAGCTTGACCGCGACGGGTTCACCCTCACCGGCGAGGGCAGCCGGATCGTCTCGCAGACCCGGGTCTGGCTCGAGAATGGCGAGATCAAGGGCTTTACCCTGGTCTGGCCCGCGGGTGACGAGGAACGGCGCACGCGGCTGCTGGCGGAAATGGAGCAGAGCTTTGCCCGCCTGCCCGGCACGCTTGCCCCTCTGGCCGCCCCGGTGAGCGCGCAGCGCATGGATCTCGTGGCGGGGCTTGAGGTGCGCCGCCCCAAACTCTCGCGCTCGGGCTTTTACGTGGATGCGCGCGGGGCGGTCCTGACGGCGGCGGAGGCCGTCGCGGGCTGCGGACGGATCACGCTTGACGAGATCCATGACGCGACGGTCGCCCATCTCGACGCGGATCTCGGCATCGCCATCCTGCGCCCGCGCGAGACGCTCGCGCCCATGGCGTTCGCCCGCTTTCAGGAGGCCGCACCGCGGCTTTTGTCGCCGATCGCTGTCGCGGGTTATTCCTATGAGGGGATTCTCGGCGCGCCAAGCGTGACCTTCGGGCAGATATCAGAGCTTGGCGGGCTGGCGGGCGAGAGCCATCTCAAGCGCCTGGCACTTGCCGCCATGCCCGGCGATCTCGGCGGGCCGGTGGTCGATGCGGGCGGCGCGGTGCTGGGAATGCTTGTGCCCGGCGCGCCGGAAGGCCGCAGCCTGCCCGAGGGCGTGAGCTTTGCCGCCGGCAACGGCGCGCTGCAAGAGGTGCTGGCGCGGGGCGGCGTCACCGCGCAGACCACCCGCGAGACCGGCGTTCTCTCGGCCGAAGCGCTCAGCGACCGCGCCTCGGCGATCACCGTGCTTGTGAGTTGTTGGGAATAATTCTCTCTAAACGCCGTTTTCCTGACATGAACGCGACGCGCACCGGCCTGCCAAGGGTGGCGTAATCGGGTTCAGGTCACAGCCTGGCGCATGGGGCGTCACGCGTGGCAGCAGTCAGGAAAACGGAGAGAGATCCATGACCAAATCCCGGAACATCGCCGCACTCGCCCTTGTCTCCCTCGCCGTCGCACCCGTGGCGCAGGCCCAGCAACAGCCGAATTACGGCGGCTACACCACCGCCATCAAGGGCGGCACCAGCAAGGTGATGCCGCCCGCAACGCACGCGGGCCAGTGGTGGACGCATCCCTCGGGTTGCGAGTATTCGCGCACGGGCCGCCCCGGCGAGGTGGTGTGGTATCTCATCATCAACACCGCGCGCCCCGAGTGCCCCACCTATATCGCCATCCGTGGCGGGCGCGACGTCTATTGACGGCTCAGGGACGCCAGAACCGCGGCAGAAGCAGAACGATGACGGCAAGGATCTCCAGCCGTCCCATCAGCATCGCCGCGATCATCAGGGCCTTCGCCGTCTCGGGGAATGCCTGCACCGAACCGGTCGGCCCCACGCTGGGGCCGAAGGCCGGACCGATGTTGAATATCGCGGTCCACGCCCCGGTGATCGATTCCATCAGCGTCAGCCCGGTCAGTTCCAGCGCGACCGAGAAAAACCCGAGCGACAGGATATACATGGTGAAAAGCAGCATCACCGATTGCAGCACCTCATCCTCGACCCGCCGCCCCTCATGGCGCAGCACCAGCACCGAGGAGGGATGGAAGATGCGCCGCGCCTGCTGGCCGAGCGCGCGCAGCATGATCTGATAGCGGAAAATCTTGATCGAACAACCGGTGGAACTGGTACAGCCGCCGATCGCGCCCACGATAATCAGGATGGCGAAGGGAAAATTGCCATAGGCCGTCACATCGCCATCACCAAAGCCCGTGCCGGAAAAGATCGAGACCATATTGAACAAGCGCTCGCGCAACCGCTCTTCCTCGAAATGGCCGAGCGCAAGGATGTCATAGGCAGCCAGCAACGCGAAGGCGTAGATCAGCCAGCGGATATAGGTGCGCACCTGGGTATCCTGGAGAAGCGGGCGCAGATTGCCCTGCACCCCCTGCATCATGCGCACGAACGGCAGGCTGGCCAACACCATGAAGAGCGCGCAGGCATATTGTGGCGCGCCGGGAAATGCCCCGAAAGAGGCGTCCGTGGTGGAAAACCCGCCGGTGGACACAGTGGTGAGCGCGTGCACGGTCGCCTCGAACGCCTCCATCCCGAGCGCGAGATAGGTCAGCGTGAAGACTGCCGTGAGACCCAGATAGATGTTGAGCACGCCCTTGGAAATGTCGATCGTGCGCGGCAGCGCCTTGCCCAGCGTGTCAAACCCCTCGGAGCGAAAGAACTGCATCCCGCCCACCCGCATTTCAGGCAGAAAGACAAGGGCCACGATGACAATCCCCAGCCCGCCCAGCCATTGCAGGATGCCGCGCCACAACAGCAGCCCCTTGGGCAGATCGTCCAGCCCCGTGATGACGGTGGTTCCCGTGGTTGTCATGCCCGACATCGACTCGAAGAACGCATCGATAAAGCCAAGCTGCGTTTCGCCCAGCATGAAGGGCATGGCACCGAAGAGCGGCAACGCCACCCAGACGGTGGTCGTGAGCAGAAAGGCCTGCTGGATATTCAGGCCACGCCCCACCGAATTGCGGCACGACAGCGCCACCAAACCCCCGGCGAGGCAGGTCACGATCATGCTTTCCGCAAAGACCGGCCAATGGTCGCGCCCCTCGGCGATATCGACCAAAAGCGGCAGCCCCATGGTCAGGCCCATCGCCATCACCATGAGCCCGACCAGATATCCCACGGGGCGCATATCAAACATAAGGCGCAGCCTTGGCGCGCGCCTTCGCGCCTGTCAAGACGCTTGCGCCGGCACCTCAGTGCGGCTCCGGCAGCACGTCCTCGAATACGAAAGCCGGGATGTCACGGCGTTGCAGCCCCATGGCGGCCAGATCGCGATCGCTCAGCGATTGCAGGCGCATGACGCTTTCAACGCGCCTTTGCGAGAGCATGTAGCCATTCATGCCCGCCGCGCGTTCGGCCAGGAACAGGTCAAGATCGCGCCGCCATCCGGCGGGCAGAAAACGGGGGGTAACGCAGGATATGGTCATCGGGTGCCCTTCTCGTCGTTTGCAAGGGTCCCCTCCCTGATCCCCATTCTAGCCCGGATCGGTCGCGGTGCCGCAATTTTCTGTTCACGGGGACAGATTTTCGCATCCCGGGCTTTTCGCGCACCGTCGATGTCACCGTCCGGTCCCTGGCCGGGCGGTGACGCAGGACAGGCCGCCGACCCGGCGGCGCATGTGGCGGTCATGGGGTCTCGAGGCAGTCCGCCAGCGCCGTGGCAAGGTTGCGCAGGACGTTGCCGTAGAGCGCCGGGCCGGGTTCCTGATCAGAGCCCAGCGGATCGAGTATGCCGCTGCGCGCGTCGGACCCGTCCATGACCGTCGCCACGATGCCGGGGGCGAACTGAGGTTCTGACAGCACGCAACTGATCGCCTGTTCTGCAACGCGTGCCTGGATCTCGGCGATGCGGGCCGGGCTGGGCCGGGCGGCATCGGACAGGGATATGGCACCCGATGCCGGAAATGCGAACGCCGTCTCGAAATACTGATAGGCGTCGTGGAAGACGATGAAATTGCGGCCCCGCACCGGCTCCAGAATGCCGTTGATCTCGGCGCTCAGCGTGGCCAGTTCTTCGCGTCCGGCCGCCGCGTTGGCAAAATAGGCCCCGGCATTGTCCGGATCGGCCGCGGAGAGTTGCGCGGCGATGGCGTTCAGCCAGATCGCCCCGTTTTCCGGCGACAGCCAGGCGTGGGGGTCATGGGCGCCATGGTCGTGGCCATCGTGGCCCCCCTCATCGGCATGATCATCGTGCCCCCCCTTATCGGCATGATCATCGTGACCGTGATCATCATGCCCATGCCCAGCATGGTCTTCGCCACCTGCATGGTCCTCGCCCGCATCGGAATGCGCCTCGAACAGTGCGCCTTCGCGGAAAGGCAATTCCATGGTGCCATCGACCTCGAGCATTTCCGTGATGGCAGCACCTCCAGCCAGTGTTTCGATCGCACTTTCCAGCCAGGGCGTCAGGTCCGGGCCGATCCAGAAGACCAGATCGGCCTCCTGCAAGGCGGCGGCCTCGGACGGGCGCAGGCTGTATTCATGCGGGCTTGCCCCCGGTGCCACGATCAGCGAGGGCGCGCCCAGCCCCTGCATGACGCGCGCCACCAGCGAATGAACGGGCGCGATGTCGACGGCCACGCGCGGCACCTCCGCGAAGGCCGTTCCGCCAAGCAGGGTTGCCGCAACCGAGAGGGGAATGAGGTTTCTGGACATGTCCGGCTCCATGTGATTATATAACATTGTCGCTTGGCTACAGGAAATGAAATAACATGACAAGTGCTGTCAGTGCGGGAAACACCATGCCGAACGATCCCGTCGGATTTGAAAAACACGATCATGGTGCCTGCATCACCGAGGCAATGGCAACGGCCGAGGCGCATTGCCGGGCGCATGGCCTGCGATTCACGCCTGTGCGACGCAAGGCGTTGGGGTTGCTCTTGCAGGCGCATCGCGCGGTCGGTGCCTATGAAATGCTCGACAGGTTGCGCGATGCCGGGTTCGGCTCGCAACCGCCCGTGGCTTACCGGGCGCTCGAATTTCTCGTCGCCAATGGATTTGCGCACAAGATCGAACGGCTCAATGCCTTCATCGCCTGCGCCCATCCCGGTGCCAGTCATTCGCCTGCATTCATGATCTGCCGGATCTGTCAGTCCGTGGCCGAGGCACAGTCATCCCCGGCGCGTGGCGCGCTTGGCGAGGCGGCGCGCGCCACGGGGTTCACGATCGAACGGACGGTGGTCGAGGCGACGGGTATTTGTCCGGGCTGTGCGGACAAGGCAGACACATGAGCCTGATCGCGGCGCAGAATATCAGCGTCGGTTATGGAGCCAACATGGTGTTGCGCAATGTGTCGCTTGCCATAGAGCCGGGCGAGATCGTGACCGTCGTCGGGCCCAACGGCTCCGGCAAGACCACGTTACTGCGCCTGCTCATCGGGGCGGCAACACCGAAATCGGGACGCATCACGCAAAAGCCGGGGCTGCGCATCGGTTATGTTCCCCAGAAGCTGCATATCGATCCGACCCTGCCCATCACGGTGGAGCGATTCCTGCGCCTTCCGGGCGGCACCCCGCGCGCGGCCTGCGCCACCGCGCTGGAACGGGCCGGCGTCCCCGACCTCTCGCCCCGCCAGATGTCGGCCCTGTCGGGCGGGCAGTTCCAGCGCGTCCTTCTGGCGCGCGCGCTCATCAACGAGCCCGATCTGCTGTTGCTCGACGAGGCCACGCAGGGGCTGGATCAACCCGGCTCCGCCGCCTTCTATCTCCAGATCGAAGAGGTGCGCCAGAAAACCGGCTGCGCCATCCTGATGATCAGCCACGAATTGCATGTGGTCATGGCGGCCTCTGACCGGGTGATCTGTCTCAATGGCCATGTCTGCTGCGAGGGCACACCCGAGATCGTGTCGGCGGCCCCCGAATACCGCGCGCTTTTCGGCTCCGGCACCGGCGGCGCGCTGGCCCTCTACCGGCACGAGCATGACCACAGCCACGACGAAACCTGCCCCCATGACGACGGGCCGGATCAGCCCCCTGCCGATCCACACACGAGGGCCGCCGAATGATGCTGGATGATTTCATGACCCGCGCCGCCCTTGCAGGTGTCGGCGTGGCCCTTGCCGCGGCGCCTTTGGGCAGCTTCGTGGTCTGGCGGCGCATGGCCTATTTCGGCGACGCGACGGCCCATGCCGCGATTCTGGGGGTCGCGCTGGCGCTGGCGCTCCACATCTCGGTTTTTGCCGGGGCCGTGGCCGTGGCGCTGGCGATGGCGCTGACCGTGACCGTGCTGACCGGGCGCGGCTATGCCATGGACACGCTGCTGGGGGTTCTGGCGCATTCCGCGCTGGCCTTCGGGCTGGTGGCCGTGTCGTTCCTGTCGGGCATCCGCATCGACCTCATGGCCTATCTCTTCGGCGATATCCTGGCCGTGTCGCGCGGGGATCTGGCGGTGATCTGGGGCGGTACCGCACTGGTCGTGGGATTGATCGGCTGGCGCTGGTCGGCGCTCCTGACCTCGACCATCAGCGCGGAACTTGCCCATGCCAGCGGGATCGACCCGAAACGCGAACAACTGATCCTGACACTGGCGCTGGCCATTACGGTCGCGGTTGCGATCAAGGTGGTGGGCGTCTTGCTGATCGCGGCCATGCTGATCATTCCCGCCGCCGCCGCCCGCCCCCTGTCACGCACACCCGAGCAGATGGCGCTGACCGCCGCGATCATCGGCAGCGGGTCTGCCGTGATCGGCCTGCAGGCGGCCTATGCGTTCGACACGCCCGCAGGTCCATCCATCGTCTGCGTCGCGGCGCTCGTGTTTCTGGCGACAAGCATTCTGAAAAGCCTGCGCTCCTGACGCGCGGACACGGCCGAGGCAACGGCGCTTGGCGCTTCAGGCGTAAAACAGGTCCTTGAAGACGTGATAGGCGATATCGTCGCGACGGATGCCCATGCGGGCCAGCTCCTCGTCGGATTTCGCCTCAAGCGCCTCGATCCGGGCGCGGCGCGACTGAACCCGCGCGCTCCGCTCCATCGCATCAAGAAAACGCGCCCAGAAACCCTTGCGCGGTGCGGTGGCAATATTGGTGGTGGTCGATGCCATTTGGAAACCTCACGATTGTGATCCGTTTCCTCCCTGAGCGTTGAGATAAGTTACAGGCGCGGCCATGACGAGCGCCAAATCAGAATGGCCGGGATGCGCGGAACGCAACCCGGCCAGACAGGTCCTTATTCCGTTTCGGCTTTCGCCGGACGCTCGGGCAGAGCGGGCGGAACCGAGGGCGCACGCGGGCGCCTGGCCGCAGCGGCGGCCTCTGTCTTGGCAGCCTCTGCTTTCGCAGCCTCGGCTTTGGCAGACTCGGCGTCCGGGCTCGCCTTTGTGGCGGGAGGCGTCGGTTGTGCTGCAGACGCGGCCGGTTTCGGTGCCGGTTTCGGGGTGCTCTCAACCTTGGCGGCCGGTGCGGCCTCGGGCTTCGGCGCGGGGGTGGGCTTGGGCTCCGGCTTGGGCGCCGCCTTGGCTTCGACCTCGACCGGCTTGGGCGCAGGCGCGCTCACCGGCGCAGCCTTCGCTTCCGGGGCGGGCTTGGGCGCAGGCGCAGGCGCGACTTTTGCCTCGGGCACGGGCGTGGGTGCCGGAGCCGCCGGGGCCTCCGTCTCCACCAGTTTCACCGCCGGTTTTACCGGGGCGTCCGTCTTTGCGGTGGGTGTCGCGGCGGGACGTGCGGCGCGCGGCTTGGCCGGGGGCGTGGCGCGTTTGGCCGGTGCCTCGGCTGCCTTCAGGAACGGGCCGAACGGCGTTGCGCGCAGCCCCGCCTCGGTCACGATGCGGGCAATGCGCAACTGGCTTTCGACCAGATAGCCAGTCAACCGGATGCTGGCGGCAGACAGCTTGAGCGGCAGATCGGGTGCAAGCATGTTCTGTGATCCTCTTTGTCAGGTGACCGCCATGATGCGGCACGCAGATGACACATGCGTAACGCATGTCACGCGCTGCGTTGCAGCAAAACGCCGTCAGGTCAACTCACATTTCGCACTTGCAGCAACTTGCCGCTTATTGCCGGAGCCGCCTGCCCGGAAACCGGGCAGTCAACAATCAGGCCCCATGCACCAGCGTCTGAAACAACCGCGGCCCAAGGCTAGCTGCGGCGAATGTCTCGCCTTCGGTCAGCACGCTCACCGCGTCATGGCTGTGCAGGCTCTCCTGATGGCTGGCCACCACGCGGAAATCGCCGATCCGCGGGTCGGCCAGCAATTGCTCGCAAAAGAGCCGCGCCGCATCCTCGACAAAGATCGGATTGGCCGCGTTCAACTCGGCGAAGGCCTGCTCATCCTCGCGCTTGACCATCACTTGCGTCTCGGTCGGCACGGCGCGGCGGGCAAGCTCGATCAGGTCCTCGAACCACAGGCAATCGCCCTCGACCACTTCCACCGAGAGCCGCGCCACCGAGCGTTGCGAATGCGGGGTGGCGAGTTGCCCGCGCGCGGTGCGCGCATGTTCGCTCAGTTCCAGCGAACAGGGGCAGGTCGAGGAATAGACGTAATCGAGATGCATGAACTTGCGCTGAACGCCGTTCTGACTCACCAGTTCCAGCGCGATATCGTAATACTGATACCCCTCCAGCCCCGAACGCAGCGAGCGCACCCTGGCCGGATAGGAAAGCCGCATCTGCAACCGCGCGTCGAGCGTTTCGAGATCGCTCAGGTAATCAGCGAGCGCCGCCGCCATCACCTCGAAGCTGAAGGTTTTTTCCGCGTGCTTGTAGAAACTGCGCATGATCCGGGACATGTTGATGCCCTTCTTGCCCGCCTCGAGGCTGACCGTGCCGGTGACCGAGGTCTCGAGCGTCAGATCGCCATTGTCGCGGGTGTGAAAGCGGATGGGCAGGCGGAAATTGGAAATGCCCACATGCTGCAATTGCTGCCTGGTGCCCCGGATCAGCGAGGAGGGACCGTTCTGAAGATCGGGCAGTGTCGCGCGATAGGCGTCGTCCACCGCAAAATCCTGCGGGTAGGTGCGGGCAAGCGTGGGATAGTTCGACACCTCGCCACCGGGCAGAAGCCGCGCGATGGCCGGGTCCAGATCGGCCACTTCTTCGGGGGTGGCCGAGGCCGCCCACGCCCTGAGCCGCGCGAGGGCTTCCCTGGCCTCGTCCCGGTCGGGGGCGGGCACCATGTCAGAGGGGTGCATGTTCATTCGGAAATTTCCCTGTCCGCTCGTCACGAAGGAAACATAAGCCGTTTCCCCCGTGATTGCCATTCACGTAGTTTGTTACGCTCAAAGCGACAGGGCGGATCATTTGCGGGGCGGTATTTTGCGTGCGCGGCCGACATTTCACGCAGCCTCAGCAACTCACTCAGGCCAACAAAAATCCACCTCACTGATCCAGAAAACTCCGCAGCTTCCGCGACCGGCTGGGATGTTTCAGCTTCCGCAGCGCCTTTGCCTCGATCTGGCGGATGCGTTCGCGGGTGACGGAAAACTGCTGGCCCACCTCTTCCAGCGTGTGATCGGTGTTCATGCCGATGCCAAAGCGCATCCGCAACACGCGTTCCTCGCGCGGTGTGAGCGAGGCCAGAACCCGCGTCGTGGTCTCCTTCAGGTTGTCCTGAATGGCGCTATCGAGCGGCAGGATGACGTTCTTGTCCTCGATGAAATCGCCAAGCTGGCTGTCTTCCTCGTCCCCGATGGGCGTCTCGAGCGAGATCGGCTCCTTGGCGATCTTCATCACCTTGCGGACCTTTTCGAGCGGCATTTGCAGCTTTTCGGCCAGTTCCTCGGGGGTGGGTTCGCGGCCGATCTCGTGCAGCATCTGGCGGCCCGTGCGCACCAGCTTGTTGATCGTCTCGATCATGTGGACGGGGATGCGGATGGTGCGCGCCTGATCGGCGATGCTGCGCGTGATCGCCTGACGGATCCACCACGTCGCATAGGTCGAGAACTTGTAGCCCCGGCGATACTCGAACTTGTCCACCGCCTTCATCAGGCCGATATTGCCTTCCTGAATGAGATCAAGGAATTGCAGCCCGCGGTTGGTGTATTTCTTGGCGATGGAAATGACCAGCCGCAGGTTGGCCTCGACCATTTCCTTCTTGGCCTGACGCGCCTCTTTCTCGCCTTTCTGGACCTGATTGACGATGCGGCGGAACTCGGAGATGTCGAGGCCGACATATTGCCCGACCTGCGCCATGTCGGCGCGCAGTTCCTGCACCTTGTCTTCGCTGCGCTCCATGAACATCTGCCAGCCGCGCCCCGGTCGCGTGGCCATATCCTCGAGCCAGTTCGGGTCAAGCTCGCGCCCGCGATAGGCCTCGATGAACTCGGCGCGGTTGATGCGCGCCTGATCGGCCAGCTTCACCATGGCCGAATCAATCTGCATGATCCGGCGATTGATGCCGTAAAGCTGGTCGATCAGCGCGTCGATGCGGTTGTTGTGCAGATGCATCGAGTTGACCAGTTCGACGATCTCCGAGCGCAGCGTCTGATAGATCGCCTCCTGATCGGAGGAGAACGACCCGTCCTCGTTGAGCGTGGCCGAAATCCGGCTGTCCTGCATGTCGCTCAACTGCGCGAAATCCTCGGCGATGCGGTCGAGCGTTTCCAGCACGCGCGGCTTGAGCGCGGCCTCCATCGCGGCAAGGCTCATATTGGCCTGCTCGTCGTCTTCCTCGTCATCCTCGCGCTGGATCGGGTTGCCGTCGGCATCGACCTCGTCCTGCCCCCCGTCCCGCAAGCCTTGCGACGGCGGGGCGCTCACGTTGGCGGCCACCACCGGCTCGGCCCCGTCCTCGTCGCCAAGCTGGTTGCCGAAGGTCGCCTCGAGATCGATCACATCGCGCAGCAGGATGTCTTCGCCCAGAAGTTCGTCACGCCAGATGGTGATCGCCTGAAAGGTCAGCGGGCTTTCGCACAGGCCCGCGATCATCGTGTTGCGCCCGGCCTCGATGCGTTTTGCGATGGCAATCTCGCCTTCGCGGCTGAGCAGTTCCACGCTGCCCATCTCGCGCAGATACATGCGCACCGGATCGTCCGTGCGGTCGAGCTTTTCTTCCTTGCCCGAGCCGAGCGTGATCTCGCCGCGCCGCCCGATTTCGGCGATGGCAGTGGTCTTGCCGTCTTCTTCCTCGGCCTCCTCTTCCTCGATGATGTTGATGCCCATCTCCGAGAGCATCGACATCACATCCTCGATCTGCTCCGAGCTCACCTGATCGGGCGGCAGGACCTGATTGAGCTGATCGTAGGTGATGAAACCCCGTTCGCGCGCCTCGGCGATCATCCGTTTGACCGCAGCCTGCGACATATCGAGCGAAACTTCGGCGTCCTGATCGTCGGGCTTCTGGTCGTCGGTATCCTTGGCGGCCATGCGCATCTCCTTGGCTTCTGCGGGCGGGGTGATTCGTTAACGCGAATCAATAGCGCGGTAAGGTGATTCGCACACCCGTCTACCCGGTATTTCCCTTGTCTTCCTCACGAAAATTTCTCAGCGTGGCGGTTTGCCCATGCCCAGCCGGTCCAGAAGGGCGGCGAATTCCGCCCGTTCCTCTCGTTTGAGCCGCGCGCCATTCTCACCCGTGTCATATTCAGTCCTGTCCTCATGCTGGCTGCGAATCGCGCGGTTGCGCGCCTCCGCCGCCTGCCGGAGCCGCCACGTCACCGTCTCGTCGGCCAGCCCCTCGATATCCTCCACCGCCTCGCGCAACTCGGCCTCGGCACCCTTGACCGCGCTCAGCTTGGCAAATTCCTCGCGCAGCGTCAGCGCGGCGCGCTCGGCATCATTGGGATGGCGCACCGGCGGTGAAATGGCGACGTGGGGCAGGCGCATCAGCTTTTCAAGAGGACCGTCCCCGATTTCCGCCGTGATCTGCGCGCGCAAGGTCTCGGCCCCGGCATGGGCATGGCGCAGGATCGCCGCCCGAAGAGCGGCGTGCTCGGGGTCGCGGCAGTCCATCCGTTCGATCTGCGGCTCGAACTCCTCGGCCATCTCGGGACAGGACATCAGCGCGGCAAGAATCACCGCCTCGCGCAGCCGCACCGCCTCGGTGGCATCGGCAGAGACCAGAGCCGAAGATATCGTGCTGGCACGGGCGTTTTCGGGCGGTTGCCACCGGCCCTTGCGCGCACCGCTTTGCGGGGAACGGGGCGCGCGGCGCGGGTTGAAGAGCTGCCAGCGCAGATCCTTGAGTTCACGCTCGTAAAAGCCCCGAACGGAGGGATCGCGTATCCGTCCGGTCGCCTCAAGGCAGACCCGTTCCAGCGCCGCCTTGCGCTCGGGGCTGTCGAAATTTCGCCCCTCGGTCTCGCGCCGCCACAAAAGCTGCACCATGGGCTGTGCGCCGTCGATCAGCGTCTGCATCGCCCGCGCGCCGCCCGCGCGCAAGAGATCGTCCGGGTCCTTGCCCTCGGGCATGAGCACGAAGCGCAGCGATTTCCCGGCCTCGAGCAGCGGCAGCGCCAGATCGACCACGCGAAGCGCGGCGCGCAGCCCGGCCTTGTCGCCATCAAGCGCAATGAGCGGTTCATCGGCGATACGCCACAGCATCTGCACCTGATGCTCGGTCACGGCAGTGCCCAAAGGGGCCACCGCCGCCTCGAACCCGTCCGCCACCAGCGCGATCACGTCCATATAGCCCTCGGCCACGATCAGCGGCTGCCCCTTGCCCGCCGCCTCGCGCGCAGGGCCGTGGTTATAAAGCGTGCGGGATTTGTCGAAAAGTTCGGTCTCGGGGGAATTCAGATACTTGGCGGTGTCACCGGGGTCCATCGCGCGCCCGCCAAAGGCGATGCAGCGCCCGCGCGCGTCACGGATCGGAAACATGATGCGGTTGCGAAACACGTCATAGGGTTTGCTGCCCCTGTCGCTTTCCTTCGCCAGCCCGCAGGCGAGGATGAGGTCAGGGGGCACGCCCTTGCCCGTCAGGTGATCCCAGAGCCCCTGCCAGCCACCCGGGGCAAAGCCAAGCTCGAACCGCTCCTGCACCTGCGGCGCCAGCGCGCGGCCCTTGAGATAGTCGCGCGCAGCCGCCCCCGCCCCGCTGCGCAATTGCAGGCCGAAATATTTGACGGCCTGCTCCATCACCTCGGTCAACTGCCCGCGCCGGTCGGCCTTGGCTTGCGCCTGCGGGTCGCGCTCGGGCATCGGCATCCCGGCCTCGGAGGCCAGAATGCGCACCGCTTCGATGAAATCGACATTCTCGGTCTCACGGACAAAGGAGATCGCGTCGCCCTTGGCGTGGCAGCCAAAGCAATAGTAAAACCCCTTTCGGTCATCCACATGAAAAGACGCGGTTTTTTCCTGGTGAAAGGGGCACGGTGCCCACATGTCACCCTTGGCCGGATTGGATTTGCGGTTGTCCCACAGGACCTTGCGGCCCACGACCTGCGTGATGGACAGGCGCGATTGCAATTCGTCGAGGAATCCCGGTGGCAGGCTCATGCCCTATATATCGGCCCCGGCTGCGCGACTGTCCAGTGGGTCACTGCGCCTCGCATTGCGTGACCCAGGACCCGGCCACATCCTTTTGCAGATCGGCCTCGGGCAGATCAAAGACCCAGTCCACGATGGGCGGCACGGCGGGCGCATAGGCCGCTTGCGCCGCGCCCAGGCCATCTGTGATCCCGGCCTTGGCCGCCTCTGCGCCCTGCCCCGCCTTGCGCGCCTCGACGGCGGCGGCGACGATCTCGCCCGTGGGCGCGCAGATCGGGTTTTGCGCCGTGGCGGCAAGGGGCAAGGCGATGAAAAGGCAGGCGAAGAGGGCGCGCATGATGGGTCTCCGGCATTGATCCGGGCGCAGTCTAGGCCAGATCAGCGGCCGTGTCAGCGCCCAGGGACAGGGGAATTTCGCCGCGCCGCGACCCGTGCCATGGCGATGGAAATCTCATGCACCAGCGTTCCGGCCATGGATCGGAAACCCATGATTTCAAACGCCTGCCGCTCGACCCGCGTGATCGCCGCCGCCATGTGACCCAGATCGCTGCGCGCCGTCTGCCCCACGCCGAAAACGCTCTCGCGCAGATCGAGCGGGGTCAGGCGCGCCAGCACATCGCCCGCCCCGGCCCCGTCCAGCCGCAGCACCGCCCAGCCGTCGGACTGATCGCCGAGCGCCGCGTGCTCCGCCAGCCCCGCCCCCGGCGCAACACCGATGAGCAGCGCCAGATCGAGGCCGAACCACTGCACCCGCGACGCCCCTTGACCGATCACCTGCCCCGGCGCGGGCCAGCCCAGCCCCTGCGCGCGCAGCATCCCGTCAACCGCAGCCGCCTGCCCCTTGAAGGGCGCGACGGATGTGATCGGCCCCAAGGCAACCTCCGAGAGGCGCAGAGCGCCGACCGTGACCGGCACCAGCCCCGCGCAAGGGCTTTTCTCCACCAGATCAGCCACGCATCCGCCCTCCCTCGGGATCGACCCAGCCGGGCGCGCAGACCTCGCAGACCGTGGCAGAGCCGCGCAGATGATCGACCGCGCGCACCCGTTCGCCGATCCGCGCCCGCCCCCGCGCAAGAAACCCGAGCGCAATCACATGCCCCAGCGTAGGCGAATAGCAGGTCGAGGTCACATAGCCCCGATCGTTGGCACTCACCGCCTCGGCCCCCTCGTCGAAAAGATGCGCCCCGGCGAGGATCTCGCGCACCTCGCCCACGGGTTTCAGCCCCACCAGTTGCTCGCGCCCCTCGTCCACCAGCCCCGGACGCGAGGCCGCCGCGCGACCGATGAACTCCTTGGCCTTGCTCATCATGCCCTGCATCCCGATGTCAAAGGCCGTGACCCGGCCATGGATTTCGGCATGGGTGATGAACCCCTTCTCGATCCTGAGCACGTTGAGCGCCTCCATCCCGTAGGCCCCGCCGCCCAGCGCCTCGGCCCCCGCCACCAGCCGCTCGAAAAGCGCGGTGCCAAAGCGCGCGGGCACGGCGATCTCATAGCCCATCTCGCCGGAGAACGAGATACGGAAGAGCCGCGCCGCAATGCCCCCGATCCGCACCGGCGCATAGCCCATGAACGGCAGGTCGGGCACCGCCTCCAGAACACCCGCCAGCATCTCGCGCGCCTTGGGTCCCGCGACGGCGAATTGCGCCCACGCTTCCGTGACAGAGATCGTCCGCGCATCGAGATCGGGCCGCAGCACCTGAGCCGCGAAATCAAGGTGCTTCATCACCTGCCCCGCCGCCGCCGTGGTGGTGGTCACAAGGTAATGCGCCGCACCCAGTCGCGCGCAGGTGCCGTCATCCATCACATGCCCGTCCTCGCGCAGCATGAGACCATAGCGCACCCGCCCCTCGGCCAGCTTCGACATGGCGTTGGTATAGACGAAATCGAGGAACCGTGCCGCATCAGGGCCTTGCACATCGATCTTGCCAAGGGTCGAGACATCGCAGACCCCCACCGCCTGCCGGACCATCGCCACCTCGCGGTCGCAGCTTTCGCGCCAATGGCTCTCGCCCTTGCGCGGGAAATAGCTTGGGCGATACCACAACCCCGCCTCGATCATCGGCGCACCACGCGCGACGGTGGCGTCGTGCGAGGTGGTCAGCCGCTCGGGCGCAAAGCTCTTGCCCGTCGCGCCCGCCCCCATGGCGGCAATCGGAACGGGCACGTAAGGCGGGCGAAAGGTGGTCGTGCCGGTCTCGGGGATCGTGCGCCCCGTGGCATCGGCCAGCACCGCGAGTGCCGCCACGTTGGAATTCTTGCCCTGATCGGGGGCCATTCCTTGCGTGGTGTAGCGTTTCATATGCTCGACCGAGCGGAAATTCTCGGCAGCCGCCTGCTCCACATCCTTGACCGTCACATCGTTCTGAAAATCGAGCCAGGCCCGACCCCGCCCCGGCACATGCCAGAGCGGCAGGATGTCATAGCGCCCGTCCTCTGCGGCGGGCAGATCGGGAACCGGCGGGCTGAGGCCCAGCGCCTCGGCCGCGCGCCGCCCCTCGGCAAGCCCGCTCTCAAGACAGGCACGGGTGTTGAAATGCCCCGCCGCCGCCCCCGCGACGCGCAGCCCCGGCACTGCCCCCTCGGGGGCAAGGAACGCGGCACGCCCCTCGTCCCAGACCGGCCGCGCGCCCATATGACAGGCCAGATGCACCGTCGGGTTCCAGCCGCCCGACACCGCCAGACAATCGGCGGCGAGCCGCACCTCGCCCTTGGCCGTGGCGAGCGTCACCGCCTCGAGCCCGCGCCGTCCGGCTGTGCCGCAAACCCGCGCGCCCTCGTAGACCGGCACATCGAGCGCACAGGCCACCCCGGTGCGCGCCTCAACGAGCGCCGCCACATGCACGCCCGCGCCCTGAAGATCGGCCACGGTGCGATGCGCGCCGTCGTTATTGCCGAAGACCACGGCCGATTGCCCCGGTGCCACGCCCCAGCGGTTGAGATAGGCGCGCACCGCGCCTGCCATCATCACACCGGGCCGATCATTGTCGGCGAAGGCCACGGGCCGCTCCAGCGCCCCCGCCGCCAGCACCGCGCGCCGCGCGACGATCCGCCAGAAACAGCCCCGTGGCGCGCCGGGCTGTGCCGCGAGATCCGGCCCGCTGCGCTCGAACGCGCCATACGTGCCACCGTCATAGGCCCCGGTGACAGCGGTGCGCGTCATGATCCGCACATTGGGCATGGCCGCCAGCCGTGCCGCCAGCCCGGCCGCCCAATCCGCGCCCGCCTGCCCGTCCACCTCCTCGCGCTCGGCCAGAAGCCGCCCGCCGGGGGCCGTATCCTCCTCGGCGAGGATCACATCCGCCCCCGCCTCGGCTGCCGCCCAAGCCGCCATCAGCCCCGCAGGTCCCGCCCCGATCACCAGGAGATCACAATGGGCATAGGCGCGCTCATAGCCGTCCTCGGCCGCCACGCCCGACAGGGCCCCCAGACCCGCCGCGCGCCGGATCGCAGGCTCGTAAAGCCGTTCCCAGAAGGCGCGGGGCCACATGAAGGTCTTGTAATAGAAGCCCGCGCCCAGAAAGGGCGCCAGCAGATCGTTGACCGCCAGCACATCGAAGCCGAGCGAGGGCCAGCGGTTCTGGCTCCGCGCCTCCAGCCCCTCATGCAACTCCACCACCGTCGCGCGCTGATTGGGGGCCTGCGCCGCGCCGCGACCCACGGTCACCAGCGCATTGGGTTCCTCGCTGCCTGCCGTCATCACCCCGCGCGGGCGGTGATACTTGAAGGACCGCGCCACCATGCGCACGCCATTGGCCAGCAGCGCCGACGCCAGCGTGTCGCCCGCAAACCCCTCATATCCCTGCCCGTCGAAGGAAAACCGCAACGCGCGGCCCCGGTCGATCCCGCGCCCCCGGCCCTCGATCCTCATGCCCCCGCCTCCCCGCGCGCAAGCCGCGCCGAAACAACAACATGGCTCACCGTGTCGCGCGTGACCCGCAGCCAGGCCCCGCACCCCTGCCCGTGATACCAAAGCTCGTCGGTCTCGCCTGCCGGGTTGTCGCGGTTGTGCAGGTAATCGTCCCAACCGGGGCCCCAGTCGTCGCCCGCAGGCCGCATCAGCGACGCGCCCAGATAGCTGAATTCCCGGATATCGCGCGCACCGCAAAGCGGACAGGGTAGCCTCATCGCGCCTGCTCCTTCATCGTTCCAGAAATACTCACCTTTTCGGCCCGTCCATCCGCGCGCCGCTCAGTTCCCGGCGCGCTCCGCCTCGATCTGCCGCCAGCGGGCAACATTGCGGTTGTGTTCGTCGAGCGTTTCGGCAAAGGCATGTCCGCCGCTGCCATCGGCCACGAAGAAGATATAATCCGTCTCATCGGGGTTGAGCGCCGCCTCGATGCTCGCGCGGCCCGGATTGGCAATGGGCGTGGGCGGCAGCCCGTCGATCACATAGGTGTTCCACGGCGTGGCACCGCGCAATTCGCTCTGCCGCAGCCCGCGCCCCAGCACGCCACGCCCCTCGGTCACGCCATAGATCACCGTCGGGTCGGTCTGAAGCCGCATCCCCTGACGCAGCCGGTTGACGAAGACGCTCGCCACCTGACGCCGCTCCTCGGGCACGCCGGTTTCCTTTTCGATGATCGAGGCAAGGATCAGCGCCTCCTCGGGACTGTCGAGCGGCAGCCCCTCGACACGCCCCTCCCACGCAGCGGCCAGGATGACCTCCTGCGCCGCCGCCATCCGCGCCAGCACGCTCGCGCGTTCATCGCCTGCGCGCACCTCGTAGCTGTCGGGCGCGAGGCTGCCTTCGGGCGGGATCCCGGCCACCTCGCCGCTCAGCACCTCGACGGCCTTCAATCCCTCGACGGCCTGCCAGCTTGTCAGCCCCTCGGCAAAGCCCACGCGATAGCGCGTATCGGCGCGCGCGCGCATGGTCGCATACACCTCCGGTGCAGCCTCATCCCCGGCGGGATCAAAGCGCGCCCGCTCGACAAAGCGGCCCGTGGCCGGGTCAAGCTCGCGCACGGTGACGTCCATGGCAGTCACACCGATGCGCCAGACGATCTCGGTGCCGCAGGTGCTCGCGCCGCCGCGGGTGATGATATCGGTGATCTCGGCCATGCTCGCCCCCTCGGGGATGAGCCAGCTTCCGGCCTTCAGATCGTCATGGCGCTCGCCGTAATCGGCTCCGACGCGAAAGATCGCACCGCTCGAGACCGCGCCCTCGTCTTCCAACTGCCGCGACACGCGGCGCATGGTGCTGCCGGGGGCAACGCGGAGGCAGATTGCCTCGTCATGCGGGCCCTGCGCGGTATATTGCGACTGCCCCCAGAGGATCGCGCCGCCCAGCAGGAACATCACCACCACCAGCAGCGTCAGGACATTGGAGACGATGTGGCGCCACATCAGCGCACCTTGCCCACCACAAGCGCCGCGTTGGTCCCGCCGAAGCCAAAGCTGTTGGAGAGCGCCACGTCGATCTTGCGCGCCCGCTTGGCGTTGGGGGCAAGGTCGATCACCGTCTCCACCGCCGGGTTGTCGAGGTTGATGGTCGGCGGGGCCACCTGATCGCGGACCGCGAGGATCGAAAAGATCGCCTCGACCGCGCCCGCGGCCCCAAGCAGGTGCCCGGTCGAGGATTTGGTCGAGGACATGGTGACCTCTCCCGCGTGGTCGCCCAGAAGCCGCTCGACCGCGCGCAATTCGATCACATCGGCCATGGTCGAGGTGCCGTGCGCGTTGACATAGTCGATCGCCGACGGCTCCAGCCCCGCGTTGCGCAGCGCCGCGCGCATGGCGCGCAAGCCGCCGTCGCCGTCCTCGGCGGGCGCGGTGATGTGGAAGGCGTCGCCCGAAAGACCATAGCCCAGGATCTCGGCATAGATCTTCGCGCCCCGCGCCTTGGCGTGCTCGTATTCCTCGAGCACCACGACGCCCGCCCCCTCGCCCATCACGAACCCGTCGCGATCCGCGTCATAGGGACGGCTCGCGGCATGGGGCGTGTCGGCGCGCTTGGTCGAGAGCGCCTTGCAGGCGTTGAACCCGGCAATGCCCAGTTCGCAGATCGAGGCCTCGGCCCCCCCGGCCACCATCACATCGGCATCGCCGAACATGATCAGCCGCGCCGCGTCACCGATGGCATGCGCGCCGGTGGCGCAGGCGGTCACCACCGAATGGTTCGGCCCCTTGAACCCGTGCCGGATGCTGACCTGCCCCGATATGAGGTTGATCAGCGCGCCCGGAATGAAGAAGGGCGAGACGCGGCGCACACCCTTGTCGCGCACCAGATTGGCCGTCTCCTCGATGGAACGCAGCCCGCCGATCCCTGAGCCGATGAACACGCCGGTGCGCTCGCGCGCCGCGTCATCCTCGGGCATCCAGCCCGAATCCTCGACCGCCTGCTGTGCCGCGGCCACACCGTAGAGGATGAAATCATCGACCTTGCGGCGCTCTTTCGGCTCCATGTAGCGATCCGCCAGAAAGGTGCCGCCCGTGCCATCGCCAAGCGGGATCTCGCAGGCATATTTCGTCACCACGTTCACCGGATCGAAACGGGTGATGGTCCCCCCGCAGGATTTGCCCGCCAGAAGACGGCTCCAGCTCAACTCCACCCCATCGGCCAGAGGGGTCACAAGACCCAGCCCCGTGACAACGACACGCCGCATCATGCTGCCCTTTCCCTGCTTCGCTTCCGCCGCTCTTACCCTTTCTTGATGGAAAGGGGCAAGAGCGACGCGGCGCCCATCAGAGAAACGCCGCCGTCGGCTCGGCGGCGGGGCGCGCCACCGCGAGCGCCTCGGCCAGATCGACATCGCGGGCCATGAGCGCGCGACCGATCATTGCCCCGGCGATATTGGGGATGTAGCGCAGGCGTGCCACGTCATCGACATGGCGCACCGTGCCGCGCGCGATCACCGGATGGCGCGTCTTGGCGGCCAGCCCGGAGATGAGCCCGAGACTGCCGTCGCTCTCCTCGATATCGGCGTCGATATCGGTGATGATGATGCCCGCAAGCGGCACACCGTCGAAAGCCGCGATGAAATCCCCGGCGGAAATCGCGCTCGGGCTTTGCCAGCCATGGGTCATGAGCTGCCCCCGCCAGATATCGACCGAGACCACGATCTGGTCGGGATGGTATTTCGCCAGTGCGCGCACCGTCTCGGGGTCCTGCACCGCGAGCGTGCCCACCACGATGCGACCGGCCCCCTTGTCGATCCAGCGGGCGATGGCGTCACGCGAGCGGAACCCGCCACCAAGCTGCACCGGAATGCCCGCGGCACGGATGATCTCTTCGATCAATGCGTTGTTGCCATTGACCCCGGTCAGCCCGTCCATATCGGTCAGGTGCATCCATTCGGCCCCGGCGCGGGCAAAGCCGCGCGCGGTCTCGACCGGATCGACATGCCAGATCACCGGCGCGTCAAGCCGCCCGCGCGTGAGGCTCACGCATTTGCCGCCGAGAATTTCCATTGTGGGATAGATGATCATGGGGGCGCTCCCTTGAGATTTCCGGCTTTCCCGCCGGACGGGCCATGCTTGCCCGCCCGCGCCCGCCCGGTCTGGTCCCAAATCGGCATGATAGCAGCGATTCCCGTCGCCGTCATGCGCGTGCGGCTTCATCGTTCGCAAAATACTCCGGGGGAGTCGCGCCAGAGGCGCGGCGGGGGCAGCGCCCCCACCCGCCCGAAACGCAAAAGACCCCGCCGGGGCGGGGCCTTTTCATCATCGTCAGGAGACGAGGATCAGGAGGCTTCGGTGATGAATTTCACCGCGTCGCCGACCGTCTGGATGGTGTCGGCGGCGTCATCGGGGATCTCGATCCCGAACTCTTCCTCGAACGCCATCACCAGTTCGACCGTGTCAAGGCTGTCTGCGCCCAGATCGTCGATGAACGAGGCCTTGTCCACGACCTTGTCTTCCTCGACGCCCAGATGTTCCACCACGATCTTCTTCACGCGGTCAGCGATATCGCTCATGTCTCGTTCCTCATATTGTCGCGGGCGATCTGCCCTGTGGTCTGCCTCCGCCCTCGCCGGGAAGCGGCTATGGATGGTGCCCGTCGCGGGCGGCTTTCGCCTGCCTGATCCGTTCAGGCCACCGAAGGAAACCGCGCCCCCTCCGGTCAAAGCTGCCGTGGCCTATAGCACAGAGAAAGGCAATGGCAAATGCTTTCACTCGGTCGGATCGTGGCCGCTTTCGCCCCTTCAGAGCATCGCCAGACCGCCGTTGACATGCAGCACGGCCCCGGTGACATAGCCCGCCTCGGGGCTGGCAAGATAGAGCGCGGCGGCGGCCACTTCTTCGGGCGTGCCCATGCGTCCGGCGGGAATCCGCGCGCTGAGCGCGGCCTTCTGATCGTCGGTGAGCTTGTCGGTCATGGGCGTGGCGATAAAGCCGGGGGCGACCACATTGGCGGTGATGCCGCGAGTCGCGACCTCGTGCGCGATGGATTTGGTCATGCCCTCCAGCCCCGCCTTGGCGGCGGCATAGTTGACCTGTCCGGGATTGCCGGTCGAGCCCACGACCGAACCGATATTGACGATGCGACCCCAGCGGGCCTTCATCATCGGGCGCACGGCGGCTCGGCAGAGCCGCATCGCCGAAGTGAGATTGACGTTGAGCACATCGCTCCAGTCCTCGTCCGACATCCGCATGAAGAGCTGATCGCGGGTGATCCCTGCATTGTTCACAAGGATATCGAGGCTTCCCATGGCGGCCATGGCCTCCTTGGGCAGGGCCTCGACCGCCGCCGCCTCGCCCAGATTGCAGGGCAGAACGTGGGCGCGACCGCCCAACTCGCCCGCCAGTTCCTCGAGCGGGGCGACCCGCGTGCCCGACAGCCCGACCGTGGCCCCGGCCCCGTGCAGCGCGCGCGCGATGGCCGCCCCGATACCGCCCGACGCGCCGGTGACAAGCGCGGATTTTCCCGTCAGATCGAACATGTTACCCTCGTTTTCTGCCCTGCCCCGCTCAGCCGAGCGTTGCCGCGGCCTCCTGAACCTCTGCCGCCGTGCCGATGGCCCGGCAGGCGATGGCGCGGTCGATGCGCCGGACCATGCCCGACAGCGCCTTGCCCGCGCCGATCTCCCAGATCTCGGTGACGCCCTCACCGCTCATGTATTGCACCGACTCGCGCCAGCGCACAGCGCCGGTGACCTGCTCGATCAGCAGCGCGCGGATTTCCGCCGGATCGCTGACCGCGCTGGCCCGCACATTGGCGACAAGCGGCACGACGGGGGCCGTGATCGCCACATCGCCGAGCGCCTGCGCCATGACCTCTGCGGCGGGCTGCATCAGCGCGCAGTGAAAGGGCGCGCTCACGGGCAGGATCACCGCGCGTTTCGCGCCGCGTGCCCTGGCGATCTCGACCGCGCGCTCGACGGCGGCCTTGTGACCCGAGACCACGACCTGCGCGGGATCGTTGTCATTGGCCGCCTGACAGACCTCGCCTTGTGCTGCCTCTTCGGCCACCGCGCGGACGGTGTCGAAATCGAGGCCCAGAAGGGCGGCCATCGCGCCCACGCCCACCGGCACCGCCGCCTGCATGGCGCGACCGCGGATGCGCAGCAGTCGCGCGCAATCGGCCACGCTGAGCGCCCCCGCAGCGGCCAGCGCCGAATATTCGCCAAGCGAGTGACCGGCGACAAAGCGGGCGGCACCGATGCCTGCGCCCTCGGCCTCCAGCGCGCGCAGCGCGGCAAGCGAGGTGGCCATGAGCGCGGGCTGCGCGTTCTCGGTCAGGGTCAGCGCCTCCTGCGCGCCCTCCCAGATCAGCGCCGACAGTTTTTCTCCAAGGGCGTCGTCCACCTCGTCGAACACGGCCCGCGCCGCCGGATAGGCGGCGGCGAGATCCGCGCCCATCCCGATCACCTGCGCGCCCTGTCCCGGAAAAACGAATGCACGGCTCATCTGGTCCCTCCCGCGAAATGCGCCTTCCGATACATCGCCGCGCGGCCCAAGGCAACGCGGTTTTACGCGTGCGCGCACGGCGCTTGTGCGGATCTGGCGATGGACGCGCGACGCGTTCCGGTTACATTGCGCCCCAAATCTCCAAGGAGGGCGCGCGATGCCGCTGACCAATTCCGCCACCACCTACGGCGCTGTTACCAAGAGCTTTCACTGGCTCACCGCGCTTCTGATCCTTGCCAACCTGCCGCTCGGCTGGGTCGCGGCAGAGGCGGCGGAAGCGGCGCAGGCGGGCGGCGGCGATGCGCTCATCGCGCGCGCGGCGCTGCTCTTCTCGATCCACAAGACGACCGGCGTCGCGGTGTTCTTCGTGGCGCTGGCGCGGATCCTCTGGGCGCTCATGCAACCCAAGCCGGGGCTGCTGAACGGTGACCGGAGGCTCGAGGCCTGGGCGGCGGAGACGGTGCATTGGCTGCTTTACGGCTCGCTGGTGCTGGTGCCGCTCTCGGGCTGGGTGCACCACGCCGCCACCACCGGCTTTGCGCCGATCTGGTGGCCGTTCGGGCAGGACCTGCCTTTCGTTCCGAAATCCGAGATGGTGTCGGAGACCGCCGCCACGCTTCACCTTGTGTTCGTGATCACCCTCGCGGGCGCGCTGGCCGCGCATGTCGCGGGCGCGCTCAAGCATCATGTGCTCGATGGCGACGCAACCCTGCGCCGGATGCTGCCCGGTCTGACGCCGGGCCAGCCCACGACGCGCCAACCGGGGCATGTCGCCTCCCTGGTGACGGCGCTGGCGCTCTGGGGCGCGGTGCTGGCTGGCGCGGCGGGGCTGGGCTGGTTCGAGACGCGCGCGGGCGCAAGCGACGAGAGGCTGGCCGCCGTGCAATCGGACTGGACCGTGCAGGAGGGTAGCCTGCAAATCCGTGTGCGCCAGATGGGATCTGAGGTCACCGGCGGTTTCGCCGACTGGACCGCCGCCATCACCTATGCAGAGACCCCCGATGCAGAGGGGCGTCACGGCGCGGTCGAGGTGGTGGTGGCAATCCCCTCGCTCACGCTTGGTTCGGTCACGTTGCAGGCCATGGGCAAGGAATTCTTCAACGCAGACGAATACCCCACCGCCACCTTTGCCGCCGATCTGATGGCGGAGGAGGGCCATGTGGCGCGCGGCACCTTGACCATCAAGGGAAAGAGCGTGCCGGTCGAGATGCCCTTCACCCTCACGATCGAGGACGGCACGGCCCGCGCCGAGGGCAGCCTGACCGTGGACCGGCGCGACTTCGCCATCGGCATGGGCACGCAGGACCCCGGATCGCTCGGCTTCGAGGTGGTCATCTCGTTCGATCTGCTGGCCACACGCGGCGGCACCTGAGCGGCGCGGTGCATGTGACGCAACGCCCCCTTTGACAAGGCCGCACCGGCCTTGCCTAAATCGGGCGGGAGAGGGGAAACCATGCCGCTCAGCATCCTGTTGCCGATGGTGATTGCGGGAATCGCGGGAATCGCGCTTCTGCTGCACCTGCTGGGGTTGTCCAAACCCGCCGTCATCGCCGATGAGACGGCGGCGCGGCGCGCCTGGCTGCGCGAATATCCAGACGATCCGCCCCAGCGCGTGAGGCTCTGCCGCGCGCGCAGCGCCGCGCTGATCGAGACGGCGCGCGGGCACGGCGTGGTCTGGCCAATGGGGGCCGATACAACGGCGCGCCCCCTTGCCGGTGCCCGGCTTGCCGCTACGGGGTCCGGCCTCACGCTCGACCTGCCCGATTACACCGCGCCGCGCATCCGCCTGCGGCTCTCGCCCGAGGAGGCGGCACAGTGGCAAGCGATTCTGGAGGCACCATGAGCGACACCCTGACCTTTCCCGACGTGGTGACCCTCGCGGTGCCGCTCTTCATCGCCGCCATCCTCGCGGAACTGCTCTGGATCGTGCTCCGGGGGCGCGGCGGGCGCTACGAGACGCGCGACGCGCTCACCTCGCTGATCATGGGCGCGGGCAATGTGGCCGAGGGGATCGTGCTGGGGTTTGTCGCCTACGGCTTCTTCATGCTGCTGTGGGAGATCACGCCGCTCGATCTGGGGCAGTCGGTTTGGGTGATCGCGCTCTGCTTCGTGCTCGATGACCTGCGCTATTACTGGGTGCACCGCTTCGGCCATCGCATCCGCTGGGTCTGGGCGTCTCATGTCAATCACCACTCCTCGCAGCACTACAACCTGACCACGGCGCTGCGCCAGACATGGACCGGCACCTTCACCTTCATGATGATCGTGCGCGCGCCGCTGATCCTTCTCGGATTTCATCCGGCCATGGTTCTCTTCGTCGGCGGGCTCAACCTCATCTACCAGTTCTGGATCCATACCGAGGCCATTGGCCGGATGCCCCGCTGGTTCGAGTGGATCATGAACACGCCAAGCCATCACCGCGTCCATCACGGGCGCAATCCGCGCTATCTCGATTGCAATTATGCGGGCGTTTTCATCATCTGGGACAAGCTTTTCGGCACCTTCACCCCCGAAGACCCGGCTGAGCGCGTCGATTACGGCCTCGTGCACAATCTCGGCACGTTCAACCCGGTGCGTGTTGCCTTTCACGAATGGGTCGGCATTTTCCGCGACGTGACGCAGCCGGGGATCACCCTGCGCGACCGGCTGAATTACTGCCTGAAGCCGCCGGGCTGGAGCCATGACGGCAGCCGCCGCACCTCGGACCAGATCAAGGCGGCGCAGGTGGCGACGGCCAACCTGCCCGAGCGGTAAGCCGCCGATCACGGGGGGCGCACGGTGTTGTTATTTGACCGATCGTTCCAGATGTCGAACAGTGACCTTGCGTCGTTTCGCACCACTCACGGACCCTGACGGATATTGTCCCTTCTCGTCAGCAGAATAGCGGCTCTCCAGCGCCGCTTGTCTCTCCGGTGCCCTGTGCAAGGCCCATTACTCAAGCCTTGTGCAGGGTGCCGGAACCCTACCAGCCCCCCGAAAACGCCCGAAAGGCCAGCAGCGCGCCGCTCGTGATCGGCGCGGGATCGAGCCTGCCCGCCGCCACCGCCGCCGGATCGCGCGCCGCGCGGGAGAGCACCATTCCCGCCTCCCAGAGCGGCAGCAGCGCGGGGCGCGCGGCGCGCGACACCCGGGCGCGGTGCGCCCGCGCCGCGCGCAGATGCGCCAAGCCCTCTTGCGCCAAACGCCGCACGGCCTGCGCCCGCCCATCCGGCAGCGGCGCACGGCCCGCCGCCTCGAGCGCCGGGATCGCCCGCAACCAGTTCGCCAACCCGAGCGCCAGACCGGCAGGGCGCAACGCCCCCTCGCCCGCAGGCCCCAGCACCCGCGCCGCCACCCGCATGAGATTGCCCGACGTCGCGTCGAGATAGGTCCAAAGGGCGGCCTCATCCGCGAAGGGCGCGCGCTCTATATCCGCGCGGCGCGCCTCGATCAGCGCATCGAGCAGCCGCGCCCCCGTCGCATCGAGCACCCCCGCCAGCGGCGTGGCCACCTCGTGCCGCCGCACCGCGCCGCCGCCCGCGATCTCGGCCAGCACGTCGCGCCACCATTGCAGGCGCATCTCGGCGATGATCGGTTCTTTCGTGACCCAGGGCGCGCGCGCCACCTCGATGTTGAACGCATAGACCGGGAAGAGCCGCGCCCGCGCCGCCACCGGCCCGGCCATGGTAGCGCGAAACCGGGACGGATCGGCGCGGCGCACCAGATCGGCGCAAGCGGTCAGATCGGCATCAAACACGCAGAAGCTTCCAGTTGATCGCATCCAGAAGCGCCTCGAAACTGGCATCGACGATGTTCGGGCTGACCCCCACCGTGGACCAGCGCCGCCCCTGCCCGTCCTCGCTGTCGATGATGACGCGGGTCGCCGCCTCGGTCCCGCCTTGGGTGATGCGCACCTTGAAATCCACCAGCCGCATATCCTCGATCTGATCCTGATAGGGGCCCAGATCCTTGGCCAGAGCCTTGGCCAGCGCGTTGACCGGCCCCCGGTCACAGCCCTCGGCATCCATCGATTCAGAGACCGACAGCTTCTTCTCGCCACCCACCTTGACCACCACGACCGCCTCCGAGAGGCTCACCATGCGGTCATACTTGTTCTTGCGCCGCTCCACCGTGACCTTGTAGCGCTTGACCTCGAAGAATTCGGGCATCTGCCCCAGTTCCTTGCGCGCGAGGATTTCGAAACTGGCCTGCGCGCTGTCATAGGTATAGCCCTCGTCCTCGCGTGTCTTGATCGTGTCGAGCAGACGCGCCAAGGCCGGATCACCCGGTTCTACCACAATCCCCGCCTCGCTCAGCCGCTGGCGCAGGTTCGACTGCCCGGCCTGATTGGACATCGGGATGATGCGCTGATTGCCGACCAGTTCGGGCGCGATATGCTCATAGGTGGAGGGGTCCTTGAGGATCGCGCTGGCATGAAGCCCTGCCTTGTGGGCAAAGGCCGAGGCCCCCACATAGGCCGCCTGCCGCAGCGGCACGCGGTTGAGGATCTCATCCAACTGCCGACTGATCGCGGTCAGGCCGCGCAGACCGTCGCGCGTGACGCCGGTTTCATACCGGCTGGCATAGGGTTCCTTGAGCAGAAGCGTCGGGATGAGCGTGGTCAGGTTGGCATTGCCGCAGCGCTCGCCAAGGCCATTGAGCGTGCCTTGTATCTGGCGCACGCCTGCATCCACCGCCGCAAGGCTGCCCGCCACGGCAAGGCCCATATCGTCATGGGTGTGGATGCCAAGCCGGTCGCCGGGAATACCCGCGTCGATCACCTCGCTTACAATGCGCCCGATTTCCGTGGGCAGCGTGCCGCCATTGGTATCGCAGAGCACGATCCACCGCGCGCCCGCCTTCATCGCGGCGCGCAGGCAGGTCAGCGCATAGGCGGGATTGGCGGTGTAGCCGTCAAAGAAATGCTCCGCATCGAACAGCGCCTCGCGCCCCTCGGCCACCAGATGGGCGATGGATTTGGCGATATTGTCGGTGTTTTCCTCAAGCCCGATCCCGAGTGCTGCGGTGACGTGGAAATCATGGGTCTTGCCGACAAGGCAGACGGCGCGCGTGCCCGCGTTGAGGACGGCGGCCAGCACGTCATCATTTTCCGCCGAGCGCCCCGCGCGCTTGGTCATGCCAAAGGCGGTCATGGTCGCGCGTGTCGCGGGAGCGGCGTCGAAAAACGCGCTGTCGGTGGGGTTTGCCCCCGGCCAGCCACCCTCGATATGATCCACGCCCAGCCGGTCAAGCGCATGGGCGATCTGGATTTTCTCTTGCGTGGAGAAGCTCACGCCCTGCGTCTGCTGCCCGTCGCGCAGGGTGGTGTCGTAGAGGTAGAGGCGTTCCTTGGTCATGACGCGCGCCCCTCGCCACCAGCACCCCGCGCGGAATCAAGGCGTGCTTGCACGCCGCCGCGCGAGCGCCCGACCGCCCCCCGGGCGGGCGCTTCTGCAACGCTGCGACACGCACAACCGTTCAAGTATTTTGCACCATAAAGCGCCCCCCACAGCCCGAGCAGCGCCCCCCCGCGGTCGGGCCCTCGCGCGGCTTGCAGGCGGTGTGCAGAACGGCGCATCATTTCAAGGGTTCCAGCTTAGCGGGATCGAAATCAGGGCCAAGACCCCACTCGGGGCCTCGAGGAGTATCCGTGACCACCACTCCAGCCGTTCTTAACAAATCCCGAATTTCATCAGCACGGTCAAAGTTTCTTGCTTCCTTGGCATCAGCTCTTTTGCTTAGAAGTGTAGCAATGAGCGCCTGTTGATCGATCGTTAATTCAGATGCCTTATCCAGCCAAAATGATCTAGGAATTTTCCCGAAATGCTCAGTCCAAATTCCTAAGAACTTCAGATCGTGCGCCAATTGGAGTGCCATCGCTCCATTATCCGATCTACCAATGCTTTTCGCATGCAGCGCGAATTCATGCAATCGTGTAAGAGCCAAATGCGTGTTAAGATCGTTGCTTAAAGCTTCGACAATTTGCATGCTAACTTTATTTTCGTCCGCGAGTTCCGCATCAGCGTAGTCAGATATAATTTTGTTATACTCCAGAAGGCGCGACTCTGCTTGTTCCGCCTTCTCCGCCGTCCAATCCATCGGCTTCCTGTAATGCGTGCTCAAAAACACGAACCGGATCACCTCCCCCGGCACGCCCTGATCCAGCAAATCACGCACGGTAAAGAAATTGCCCAAAGACTTGGACATCTTCTTGCCCTCGACCTGCAGCATCTCGTTATGTAGCCAGAAATTCGCAAAGCTCCCCTCGGGATGCGCGCAGCAGCTTTGCGCGATCTCGTTCTCGTGGTGGGGAAAGATCAGGTCATTGCCGCCACCGTGAATGTCAAACGACTCGCCCAGCAATTCATAACTCATCGCCGAGCATTCGATATGCCAGCCGGGCCGCCCACGCCCCCACGGGCTTTCCCACCCCGGCAGATCGTCGCCCGACGGCTTCCACAAAACGAAATCCATCGGGTTGCGCTTGTAGGGCGCCACCTCCACCCGCGCGCCCGCGATCATGTCCTCGACCGTGCGCCCCGAGAGCGCGCCATAGGCGGCATAGCTCTCGACGGCGAAAAGCACATGGCCCTCGGCGGCGTAAGCGTGGCCCTTGGCAATCAACCCCTCGATCATCACCACCATCTGCGGGATATACTGCGTGGCGCGCGGCATGAGGTCGGGCTCCAGCGCCCCCAAGGCGCCCATATCCTCCAGAAACCACTGCGTCGTCTCCGCCGTGATCTCGGCAATCGAGCGGCCGCTCTCGGCGGCGCGCGCGTTGATCTTGTCATCCACATCGGTGAAATTGCGGGCATAGGTGACGTGCGCGGGCCCATAGACATGCCGCAAGAGCCGGTAGAGCACATCGAACACCACCACGGGCCGCGCATTGCCCAGATGCGCCCGGTCATAGACCGTCGGCCCACAGACATACATCCGCACATTCTTGTCATCGAGAGGCGCAAACACCTCTTTCTTGCGGGTGCGGGTGTTGTGCAGCTTGATCGTGGTCATGGTGGGCTCCCGAACAAATCGAGGCGGGCTTAGCATCATCAGGCGCCTCTTGGAACCACCGCGATGCTCACCCCTTGGGCGGGGCCTTGGGGGTGAATTCGCAGGTCACCGGCTTGATGTCGATGAGCGGCGTGCCGTCGAGACAATCCAGCCCGCGCACCACCAGCGTATCCCCCTCCACCGCCACCAGCCGCACCCGCGAGAGCCCGATCGGATTGGGCCGCTGCGGCGAGCGGAGCGCAAAGGTGCCGAAATAGCGCAGCCCGTCATTGCCGGGGTTCTGCACCACCAGATCGCGCCGCGCCCGGTCGAGCCAGTAGAGCAGATCGAGATGCTGATACTCGCCCACCCCCAGAAGCGCCTCGGCCCAGGGCGCGAACACCTCCACCCGGCAGTCGGGGCCGTCCTCGCGCCCCTGCCGGGGGCAGTCCTTGCGCTCGGTCCATGGCGTGTTGATACGCCCGATGAAATAGAGCGCCGCATCCGTGGGCGGCCCCGCCTCCACCAGCCTTTCGCCCGCGCGCACCCGGCTTTCCATTGCCCTGCCCCCGTTATTGCCAATCCCGCGCCCCTTCTCTAGCACTGGATCACACCCGGCACCACGAGGAGAGCGCCCCTTGTTCCAGAGTTTCACCGAGACCGCCCGCCCCGAACAGGGCCCGCCGCGCCTCGCGCAGTTGCGCCGCGCAATGGCCGAAGCGGGGCTTGCCGGCTATCTCGTACCGCGCGCCGACGCACATCAGGGCGAATATGTCGCAGCCTGCGATGCGCGGCTTGCATGGCTGACGGGGTTCACCGGATCGGCGGGGCTGTGCGTGGTTCTGGGTGACGTGGCGGGGGTGTTCGTCGATGGGCGCTACCGCGTGCAGGCGCGCGCGCAGGTGGACACGGACCATTTCACGCCGGTGGATGTCCCCGAGACAAAACCGGGGGCATGGATCGCACAGCACCTGCCCGGCGGCGGCGCGGTGGGGTTCGATCCGTGGCTGTTTACGCCCGAGCAGATCGAGGAACTGACCGCCGCCCTGCCCGAGGGAATTGGCCTGCAACCCGGCCCCAACCTCATCGACAGCATCTGGCCCGACCGCCCCGCACCGCCCAAGGGCGCGATCACGCCCTGGCCCGACGATCTTGCCGGGATGACCCATGCCGAGAAACGCGCGCGCCTGAGCGAGGGGCTGCGCAAGACGGGGGCGCGCGCGGCGGTGATCACGCTCAGCGATTCGATTGCCTGGCTGCTGAATATCCGGGGCAGCGACATCCCCCGCAACCCGGTGCCGCAGGGCTTTGCCATCCTGCACGATGACGGGCGGGTGGCGCTTTTCACCGATCACGCCAAGGTCAGTGCCCCCCTGCGCGCGCATTTCGGCGAGGATGTCAGCCACGGTGCCCCGTTCAAGTTCGAGCACGCGCTCGACGCCCTCAAAGGCCCCGTGCTGCTCGACCGCAAGAGCGTGCCGGTTCGGGTTGTCACCCGGCTAGAGGCCGCGAATGTGCCCATTCTCTGGGGCGATGATCCCTGCATCCTGCCCAAGGCGCAGAAAACCCCGGCCGAGATCAAGGCCACGCGCGCGGCCCATCTGCGCGACGGCATGGCGGTGTGCGAATTCCTGGCGTGGTTCGACGCGCAGCCCCCCGGCACGCTGACCGAAATCGACGTGGTGACGCGGCTGGAGGCCTGCCGCGCCGCCACCGAGCAGCTCCTTGACATCAGTTTCGACACCATCGCAGGCTCTGGCCCCAACGGCGCGCTGCCGCATTACCGGGTCAGCGCGGCGAGCAACCGGACGCTGGAAGATGGCGACCTGCTGGTGCTGGACAGCGGCGGGCAATATCTGGACGGCACCACCGACATCACCCGCACCCTGCCCGTGGGCGCGCCGGGGCAAGAGGAACGCGCGGCCTTTACCCGCGTGCTGCAAGGCATGATCGCCATCTCCCGCCTGCGGTTTCCCAAGGGTCTTGCGGGGCGCGATCTCGATGCGCTGGCGCGCTATCCGCTGTGGCTGGCCGATCAGGATTACGGCCACGGCACCGGGCACGGCGTGGGCGTCTATGCCTGCGTGCATGAAGGACCGCAGCGCCTGTCGCGGGTCTCGGATGTGCCGCTCGCACCCGGCATGATCCTCTCGAACGAGCCGGGCTATTACCGCGAGGGGGCCTTCGGCATCCGCATCGAGAACCTGATCGTGGTGCGCGAGGCCGCCCCCGTGAGCGGCGGTGACGGCGCGACGCAGCTTGACTTTGAAACGCTCACCTTCGCGCCCATCGACCGCCGCCTGATCGAGGCCGGGATGCTCTCGACGGCAGAGCGCGACTGGCTTGATCGCTACCACGCCGCCTGCCGCGACAAGATCGGCCCTCTGCTTTCCAAACCCGCGCGGCTATGGTTGGATCACGCGACGCAACCTCTTTGACATAATTCTGTGAGCTTCCGGCGGCAGACCGGGGGCCATGACCGCATAGGGAAGGAACGACAGATGGCCAAGATCACGATTCGCAAGGCAGACGGCACCTGGAGCGTGCGCGCAGGCGGCGCGGTCCTTGCCGAGAGCCGCAACGCGCTGGAGCTGACCGAGGGCGACTATCCCTTCGTGATCTATTTCCCGCGCGAGGATATCGCCATGGCCTTTCTCGACGAGAGCGCGCAGATGAGCCATTGCCCCTTCAAGGGCGACGCGCGCTATTTCTCGATCGTGACCAAAAGCCAGACCCTGACCAACGCCGCCTGGAGCTATGAAGCGCCCAGACCGGAGGTGGCAGAGATCAAGGACCACATCGCCTTCTACGCCACCGATACCGTCGCGGTGGAGCGGGTGTGAGACAACCGCCCTCCCCGCTTGCACTGGCGCATACCTTACGCTAGGAGGCGCGGCACGGGTGATTAGCTCAGTTGGTAGAGCGCTTCGTTTACACCGAAGATGTCGGGAGTTCGAGTCTCTCATCACCCACCACGCGCTCAGCCATGCTCCTCCTTCGACACCGCCGCCAGCGCGCGGTTATAGGCCTTGAGCGCATCGACATGGAACAGCGCCCCGAGCAGTTCGGGAGGGGCCTCGCCCCCCGAGAGGGTGACCACCGGCAGGAACGGCACGCCCGCGCGGTCAAAGGCGGGCATGGCCGTCTCGAGCGTGGCCTTGGCGTCGAGATAAAGCCCCTGTTCGATGAGTGACCAGCATTGCTCGTCGGACGCTGCGCGCTCGTGATCGGGCGGACGCATGAGGCGGGTGACGCGGAACATCGCCAGCAGGTAATCCTGCGGTCCTGCGGCCAGCCGGATTCCCCGGCGCATGAGCTGCGTAAGGAAAAACGACCGCTTGACCAGCCGTGACCCGAGCGCCGTCGAGGTCGAGACCGCGACCATCACTGCCAGCCCTGTCTGCCAGTCGCCGGTCAACTCGAACACGATGAGCGTGGTCGAGATCGGCGCACCCAGCACCGCCGCCGCCACCGCCCCCATCCCCGCCAGCGCATAGAGTGTGTAGGCCCCGGAATAGTCGGGCACGAGCGAGGTGGCGACATGGCCAAAGGCCAGCCCCGTCAGCGCCCCCACCATCAGCGAAGGCGAGAACACGCCGCCCCCCATGCGCCCGCCGATGGTGATGGCCACCGCCGCCACCTTGAGCACGGCGAATATGATCGCCTCATGCCAGATCAGCTTGCCGGTCAGCGCGGCGGAGGTGGTCTCGTATCCCACGCCGATGATATGCGGGAAAAAGATCGCCATTCCCCCAAGGAGCAGCCCCGCCCCCGCCGGCCGCAGCCAGCGCGGCACGCGCAGGCGCAGTTGCAGATGCCCCGCCGCGTCCTCGGCCAGAAAGATCGCCATCATCATCAGCGCCGCCACCAGCCCGCAGACCAGCCCGAGGATGAGAAAGGCAGGCAGTTCGACATAGAATTCCAGCGCGCTTGTCCCCGGCAGGCTGAACTCGGTCACATCGCCAAAGAACATGCGGTTGATCACTGTGCCCGCCACCGAGGCGATCACGATGGGCGCGAAGGCATGAACCGCGAAATGCCGCAAAACCACCTCGAGCGCGAAAAGCGCGCCCGCGATCGGCGCATTGAACGAGGCCGAGACGGCGGCGGCCACGGCACATCCCAGAAGGTCGCGCCCTGTGATGCCATCGGCATGGATGCGCTCGGCCACCCAGGACGAGATCACGCCCGCCAGATGGACCACCGGCCCCTCGCGCCCCGACGAGCCGCCCGCGCCGAGCGTGATCAGCGAGGCGGCAGCCGAGGCCAGCCCCTCGCGCCGCTCCACCCGCCCCTCGGTGAGCGCCGCGCCCTCGATCACATCGGCGACCGAGCGCACGCGCCCGTCCGGCGTGAAGCGGTGCAGGATCTGCCCCACGACCAGCCCCCCTGCCACGGGGATCAGCAACACCCAATACCACGGCATGTGCTCGGCCAGAGACTGCAACCGCGCCACGTCACCGGTCTGGTAGAGCAGACCCTCCAGCGCCGCGATCCCCTTGCGGAAGGCGACCGCCGCGAACCCCGCCGCGATCCCGACAAGAAGCGCGATCACCCAGAACTGGAACTGGCTGGGGCCGCGCTTGCGCATCAGCCGCCAACCCTCGCGCAGGCGGACAATCGCCGCCCGGCGCTGGCGCGCGACAAACGATCTGTTCCTTGCCTGCGTCACGCCTTCATCCGACCGGACCTTCTCGCGCCCGCTTTCGCGTCGCGCCGTCTTCGCCTAGGGTGTGTCGACACGCACGACCGAAGGTAGCCCCATGGACACGCAGACCGCTCTTGCCGACCTCTCCTCCTTCCTAGGCCAACGGCTCAGCCGCTCCAAGTCCGATCTGGACCTGCACGGCGCGAGCGAGTCCTATTTCCCACTCAGCCCGCCCGATGCCGTGGCCTATCCCGAGACCACCGAAGAGGTGGCGCGCATCGTCGCCGCCTGTGCGCGGGCGCGCGTGCCGGTGGTGGGCTGGGGCACGGGCACCTCGCTCGAGGGGCAGGCGCAGGCGTTTTCCGGCGGGGTGGTGGTGGATTTCTGCCGCATGAACCGGGTTCTAGAGGTGGCGCAGGCCGACATGGTGGCGCGCGTGCAGCCCGGTGTGACCCGCGAGGCGCTCAATGAGGAGTTGCGCGCGACAGGGCTGATGTTCCCGGTCGATCCCGGCGCCAATGCCTCGCTCGGCGGCATGGCCTCGACCCGCGCCAGCGGCACCACCGCGGTGCGCTATGGCACGATGCGCGACAATGTTCTGGGGCTGGAGGTCGTGACCGCGAGGGGCGAGGTGATCCGCACCGGCACGGCGGCGCGCAAATCCTCGGCGGGCTACGACCTCACCGCGCTTTTCGTGGGTGCCGAGGGCACACTTGGCCTCATCACCGAATTGACGCTGCGGTTGCGCGGCCAGCCCGAGGCGATCTCGGCGGCGGTCTGCGCCTTCGAGAGCGTCGGCGATGCGGTGGAGACGGTGATCGACACCATCCAATGCGGCATCCCCATGGCACGGATCGAGCTTCTGGACGCGGACAGCGTGCGCGCGGTCAATGCCTATGCGAAAATGAGCCTGCCCGAGAAACCCCACCTGCTGCTGGAATTCCACGGCAGCCCGACGGGCGTCACCGAACAGGCCGAGGCCTTTGGCGCGATTGCCGCCGATCACCACGGCTCGGGCTTCGACTGGGCAACGAAACCCGAGGCGCGCAAGGCGCTCTGGACCATGCGCCACAATGCCTATTACGCCGTGCTGGCCAGCCGTCCGGGCGCGCGCGCCATCGTCACCGATATCTGCGTGCCGATCTCGCGTCTGGCCGAGGCGATCGAGGCGACCCGCGCCGATCTGGCGCAATCGGGCGTGCACGGGCCGATCCTGGGCCATGTCGGCGACGGCAATTTCCACGCCACGCTTCTGGTGCGCGAGGGGGACGCCGAAGAGCTGTCCCGCGCCAAGGCCGCCGCCGAGCGCATGGTCGCGCGCGCGCTGGCCATGGGCGGCACCTCCACGGGCGAGCATGGCATCGGCGTGGGCAAGCTGGGTTACATGGCGCGCGAGCACGGGGGCGGCTGGGCGATGATGGGGGCGATCAAGGCCGCGCTCGATCCTGACAACATCATGAACCCCGGCAAGCTGGTGCCGCCGCGCAACTGAGGCGGCTTGCCCTTTGACGCGCGCGCGGGCAAAGACGGGGCATGAGCACCCTGCCCCAGACCCGTGGCGCGCTGACGCCTGCGCGCGCGCTCTCCGATCTGACCTGGCTGCGCGTCGGCGGGCCTGCCGACTGGCTGTTTCAGCCTGCCGACATGGACGATCTGTGCGGCTTTCTCTCGGCCCTTGACGCGAATATCCCGGTCTTTCCCATGGGCGTCGGCTCCAACCTCATCGTGCGCGACGGCGGCATTCGCGGCGTGGTGATCCGGCTCGGGCGCGGCTTCAACGCGATCCGGGTGGCGGGGGGGCACGTCACCGCCGGGGCGGCGGCGCTCGATGCGCATGTGGCGCGGCGCGCGGCGGAGGCGGGCATTGACCTTGCGTTCCTGCGCACCATTCCGGGCAGCATCGGCGGCGCCGTGCGGATGAACGCGGGATGCTACGGGTCTTACGTCGCCGATCACCTGATCGGGGCGCAGGCGGTGACGCGCGCGGGCGCGGTGGTGACGCTCACCCCGGAGGATCTGGCGTTTGCATATCGCCACAGCCACCTGCCCGAAGGCTGGGTGATCACCGAGGCCACATTCAAGGGCCATCCGGGCGCGCCCGAGGCGCTGGCCGCGAAGATGGCCGACCAGATCGCCCGCCGCGACGCAAGCCAGCCCACGAAAGAGCGCAGCGCGGGCAGCACCTTTCGCAATCCCGCAGGCTTCAGCAGCACGGGACGCACCGACGATGTCCACGATCTCAAGGCGTGGTCGGTGATCGACGCGGCCGGACTGCGCGGCGCGCGGCGCGGGGGGGCGCAGATGAGCGAGAAACATCCCAATTTCCTCATCAACACCGGCGGGGCCACCGCCGCCGATCTGGAGGGGCTTGGCGAGGATGTGCGAAAAAGGGTTTTCCAAAACAGCGGAATAGCGTTAGAGTGGGAAATCATGAGGGTCGGCGAACCGGCCCCGGACAGCGGCACATAAAAACAGCCGCGATCGAGCAGAAAAACAAAACAACACGGGCCACGGTCAGGCTCGGGATATCGAGGCACAGGTTTGGGTCGTTCGGGCAGAACTTCCCCGTTGGTTGCGGTGATAATGGGCGGTCCCTCGGCAGAACGCGAGGTGTCGCTGTCCACGGCAAGTGGGTGCATCGCGGCGTTGCGGGAGGCGGGTTATCAGGTGGCCGAGGTGGACGCCGGGTCCGATCTGTGCGCGCGCCTGCAAGAGATTTCCCCCGATGTGGTCTTCAACGCGCTTCATGGCCGCTGGGGCGAGGACGGCTGCGTTCAGGGCCTGCTGGAATGGCTGCGCATCCCCTATACCCATTCGGGCGTCCTGTCCTCGGCGCTGGCCATGGACAAGGACCGCGCCAAGGCCGCCTATCGCGCCGCCGGTCTGCCGGTGGTGGACAGCGTGCTGGCGCCCCGCGACACGGTGCGCGCGCGCCACGTCCTGCCCCCGCCCTATGTGGTCAAGCCCAATAACGAAGGCTCTTCGGTGGGTGTCTACCTCGTGCATGACGCGGCCAATGCCCCGCCGCAGCTTTCGGACGCGATGCCCGAGGTGGTGATGGTCGAGACCTTCGCGCCGGGGCGCGAGTTGACCACCACGGTGATGGGTGACCGCGCCTTGACCGTTACCGATATATTGACCGATGGCTGGTATGACTATGACGCGAAATACAAGCCCGGAGGCTCGCGCCATGTCATCCCCGCCGATCTGCCGCCCGAGATTTTCGCGGCCTGCCTCGACTATGCCCTGCGCGCGCACAACGCGCTTGGCTGTCGCGGGGTGAGCCGGACCGATTTCCGCTGGGACGAGACGCGCGGCCTTGACGGCCTGATCCTCCTGGAGACCAACACGCAGCCGGGCATGACCCCCACCTCGCTGGTGCCCGAACAGGCGCAGGCGATGGGAATCTCGTTTCCCGAACTGGTCCGCTGGATGGTGGAGGATGCGTCATGCGACCGGTGATCCCGCGCACCGATCCCGCGCCCTCGCGCCTCAGCTACCGGCTGGAGCGGATGCGGCTGACGCCGGTCTATCGTCGTCTGTTCCGGCTGGGGGCACCGGTCCTGCTGATCGCGGGCCTTGCGGGCGGGTATCTCGCCGATGCCGAGCGGCGCGACGACCTGGCCGAACGCTTTGCTGACCTCCGTCGCCAGATCGAGACCCGCCCCGAATTCATGGTGCACCTCATGGCACTCGAAGGCGCGAGCGCGGGGGTGCAGGAGGATATCCACGAGATTTTCCCCTATGACCTGCCCGCCAGTTCCTTTGATCTGGACCTGCAAGCGATCCGCGCCATGGTCGAGGAGCTGCCCGCCGTCGCGCGCGCCAATGTGCGCATAAGGCAGGGCGGCACCCTCGTGATCGAGATCACCGAGCGGGTGCCGGTGGCGCTGTGGCGCACAGGGACCGGGATCGACGTGCTCGACCTGACCGGCGCGGTAATCGCCAGCATCCGTGACCGTGCCGAGCGGCCCGACCTGCCGGTGCTCTCCGGCGCGGGGGCGGATCGCGCGGTCGCGCAGGCGCTCGACATTCTCGTGGCGGCGCGGGCGCTCAAAGACCCGGTGCGCGGCCTCGTGCGGATGGGCGAGCGGCGCTGGGATCTGGTCCTTGGCGATGGCAAGCGGGTGCTCCTGCCCGAGGCCGAGCCGGTGCGCGCCCTTGAACGGGTGATCGTGCTCGACAAGTCCAACGAGATGCTGGAACGCGATCTGCTCACCATCGACATGCGGCTTGGCACGCGCCCTACGGTGCGGCTGAGCGCGGCGGCCACCGAGGAATGGTGGCGCATCACAAGCGCCGACGGCGCGACAGACAACTCCTCGGGGGCAACGGGCAGATGATCGAGCTTTACGAATCCCAAAGAGCGATGCGCGCGATGCGCAAGGCGGCGATCCAGCGCGGCGTGGTCGCCGTGCTGGACGTGGGAACGTCCAAGATTTCCTGTCTGGTGCTGCGTTTTGACGGCACGGGCCGCTTTGCCGAGGCCGAGGAGGTCGGGCGCATGGCGGGGCAAGCCGGGTTCCGGGTGATCGGGGCCGCGACGACACGCTCGCGCGGGGTGCGTTTCGGCGAGATCGAGGCCATGGCCGAAACCGAACGCGCCATCCGCACCGCGCTTCAGGCCGCGCAGAAAATGGCGCAGATCAGGGTTGACCATGTCATTGCCTGTTTCTCGGGGGCAGGTCCGCGCAGCTATGGGTTGGCGGGCGAGGTCGAGGTGGCCGATCACACCGTGAGCGAGCAGGATGTCAGCCGGGTGCTCAGCGCCTGCGACGTGCCCGAGATCGGCGAGGGGCGCGAGGTGCTTCATGCGCAGCCGGTGAATTTCGCGCTCGATCACCGCTCCGGCCTGATCGATCCGCGCGGGCAGATCGGCAACACCCTCACCACCGACATGCACATGCTCACCGTCGATGCGGTGGCGATCCAGAACCTTGCCCATTGCGTCAAACGCTGCGATCTGGAACTCGCGGGCGTGGCAAGCTCGGCCTATGTCGCGGGGATCGCCGCGCTGGTCGAGGACGAGCAGGAACTGGGTGCGGCCTGCATCGACCTTGGGGGCGGCACGTCCGGCGTGTCGATCTTCATCAAGAAACACATGATCTATGCGGATTCGGTCCGCATGGGCGGCGAGCATGTGACCAATGACATTTCCATGGGCCTTCAGGTGCCGCAGGCCATCGCCGAGCGGATCAAGACCTTCTATGGCGGCCTTGTCGCCACCGGCATGGACGACCGCGAGATGATCGAGATCGGCGGCAATACCGGCGATTTCGAGCGCGACCGCCGACAGGTGAGCCGCGCCGAACTGATCGGCATCATGCGCCCGCGCGTCGAGGAGATCCTGGAAGAGGTGCGCGCACGCCTTGACGCGGCGGGGTTCGACCACCTGCCCAGCCAGCAGATCGTGCTCACGGGGGGCGGCAGCCAGATCCCCGGCCTCGACGGGTTGGCCAGCCGCATTCTGGGCCAGCGCGTGCGCCTCGGGCGGCCCCTGCGCGTGCATGGACTGCCGCAGGCCGCCACCGGCCCGGCCTTCGCCAGCGCGGTCGGCATGTGCCTCTTTGCAGCCAACCCGCAGGACGAATGGTGGGATTTCGAGATCCCCGTGGACCGCTACCCGGCGCGCTCGCTCAGGCGTGCGGTCAAGTGGTTTCGTGACAACTGGTAACCGCAAGATGTGGGCATTTCGGCGAAATCCCGCGAAAATTGGTGAAAATATGGCCATATTTGGTGGTCAGAACGTGTTTTTTTGGTGACGATCGGCCTAACCATCGGTAAGAATGGGGGCAATCAGGCGGAAAACGGCCCGCGAACGCGGCCCACAGGACAGGCGGACAGAGCAATGGCACTCAATCTTTCAATGCCCGGACATGACGAACTGAAGCCCCGGATCACCGTCTTCGGTGTCGGTGGTGCCGGCGGCAACGCGGTCAACAACATGATCGAGAAGCAGCTCGACGGCGTCGATTTCGTCGTGGCCAACACCGATGCGCAGGCCCTGAGCCAGAGCCAGGCCGAAAACCGCATCCAGCTTGGCGTGAAGGTGACCGAGGGGCTTGGCGCGGGTGCCAAGGCCAGCATCGGTGCCGCTGCCGCCGAGGAAAGCATCGAGCAGATCGTCGATCACCTCGCGGGCGCGCATATGTGCTTCATCACCGCAGGCATGGGCGGCGGCACCGGCACGGGTGCTGCCCCGATCATCGCGCAGGCCGCGCGCGAACTGGGCGTGCTGACCGTGGGCGTCGTCACCAAGCCCTTCCAGTTCGAGGGTGCCAAGCGGATGCGTCAGGCCGAGGAAGGTGTCGAGGCGCTGCAAAAGATGGTCGATACGCTCATCATCATCCCCAACCAGAACCTGTTCCGCCTCGCCAACGAAAAGACCACCTTCACCGAGGCGTTCAGCATGGCGGATGACGTGCTCTATCAGGGCGTCAAGGGCGTGACCGACCTGATGGTGCGGCCCGGCCTCATCAACCTCGATTTCGCCGATGTGCGCGCGGTGATGGACGAGATGGGCAAGGCAATGATGGGCACCGGCGAGTCGGATGGCGAGGATCGCGCCGTTCAGGCCGCCGAGAAGGCCATCGCCAACCCGCTTCTGGACGAGATCAGCCTGCGCGGCGCGCGCGGCGTGCTCATCAACATCACCGGCGGGCATGACCTGACGCTCTTCGAACTTGACGAGGCCGCCAACCGTATCCGCGAAGAGGTGGACCCGGACGCCAACATCATCGTCGGCTCGACGCTCGATACCGCCATGGAAGGCCGGATGCGCGTGAGCGTGGTCGCCACCGGCATCGACGCGCGCGACGCCTCCGGCGACCTGCCGGTGCCGCGCCGCTCGCTCGCGCAGCCGCTCAGGCAGCCCGAAGCGGTGGAAGAGGCCGTCCATGCCGCGCCTGCCGCCGTGGCCCAGACCGCAACGCCCGCGCAAACCGAGCCGTCGCTCTTCGATCAGGTCGAGGAAGCGCCGGTTGCCGCCCATACCGATGACGAGGACGAGGACGGCCTGCCGCGCCCCGCCTATCAGCCCCGCGCCGAAGAGCAGGTGGCGCCGGAGCCGGTCGACACCGATATCGAGGACGAGCTTGACAGCTATCTCGCGCCGCGTCCGCGCGCACCCGGCACCCCCACGGATGAGGCGATGCGCCGCCTCCATGCCGCTGTCGGCAAGACCCAGCAACAGCCGCAGCAGCGCCGCCCGGTCCCACCGGCAGACCACGCAACGGCATCGGAAGAGCGGCCGCGCTTCGGCATCAATTCGCTCATCAACCGGATGACCGGTCAGGCCGCACCCGAGGCGGCGCGTCCGGCGCGTCAGCAACCGACCATCCAGACCGCGCACGCGCCCCAGCCCGCGCCCCGCGCGCAGGAAGAGGAAGACCAGATCGAAATCCCGGCCTTCCTGCGCCGTCAGGCCAACTGAGCCGCGCGAGACGAGGCGCAGGGCCGCCCAAAAGGGCGGCCCTTTGCGTTGGGCAAGGGCCGCGTGTCATGCAGGGCACGACCCCGAAGCGCGGTGATGACAGCACTTGCCAAAGACGTTTTGCACCGCGAACATATGTGTTAGAGCGTGGCAACGGCGGGGCGTTCCGCTCATTTGAATCACGACGGGAAGAATGCGCATGACAATCGGCAAGGGTCCGGGGCGGATCGCGGGAGCGGCGTTTTTGGTGCTGGTGCTGGCGGGCTGCGATGGCGGCGTGAGCGTCGAGCGCGGCAATATCGACTATGAGCAGTTCACCGCGCAGCAGATCTTCGAGCGCGGCGAATTCGATCTCGAGCGCCGCAAGCCGAAACTCGCGGCACAAAGCTTTGCCGAGGTCGAGCGGCTTTATCCCTATTCCGCTTTCGCCAAGCGGGCGATCATCATGCAGGCCTTTGCCCATCATCAGGACAAGGAATACGAACAGAGCCGCGCCGCCGCGCAGCGCTATATCGATTTCTTCCCCGCCGATGAGGACGCGGCCTATGCGCAATACCTGCTCGCGCTCAGCTATTATGACCAGATCGACGAGGTCGGGCGCGATCAGGGCCTGACCTTTCAGGCGCTGCAATCGCTGCGCGAGGTGATCGAGCGTTACCCCGACAGCGAATATGCCAATCCGGCCATGCTGAAATTCGATCTGGCCTTCGATCATCTGGCCTCCAAGGAAATGGAGGTCGGGCGGTATTACCTCAAGCGTGACAATTTCGCCGCCGCCGTCAACCGTTTCCGCGTGGTGGTGGAGGATTTCCAGACCACGACCCAGACACCCGAGGCGCTGCACCGGCTGGTGGAATCCTATCTCTCGCTCGGGCTGGTGGACGAGGCGCGCACGGCAGGCGCGATCCTTGGCCACAATTTCCGCAGCACGGCGTGGTACGAGGACAGTTACAAACTCCTGACCGGGCAGGGCCATACCCTCGAGGCAACGGGCGACAACTGGCTTCGGGCGATCTATCGCCAGACCGTTCAGGGCCAGTGGCTCTGAGGGCGGGCGGGCGATCCCCCTGCCCCATGGATTGACCGGATGCTGCGCGCGCTCGATATCCGCGACATGCTCATCATAGACCGGCTGGAGCTTGGCTTCCGGCCGGGCCTCAATGTGCTGACCGGCGAGACCGGCGCGGGCAAGTCCATCCTGCTCGATTGCCTGGGCTTCGTGCTGGGCTGGCGCGGGCGGGCCGATCTGGTGCGCACCGGGGCCGAGCGTGGCGAGGTGGTTGCCGAATTCGTGCTGGGCCCCGATCATCCGGCGCGCGCCGTTCTGGTCGAGGCGGGGCTTCCCGATGAGGATGACCTGATCCTGCGCCGGGTGAACGGTGCGGACGGGCGCAAGACCGCGTGGGTCAACGATCGCCGCGTCTCGGGCGAGGTGCTGCGACAGCTATCGGCGACGCTGGTGGAACTGCACGGCCAGCACGATGACCGCGGCCTGCTCGATCCGCGCGGGCATCGCGACATGCTCGATACCTTCGGCGCTCTGGAGGAAGCGCGCGCGGCGGTGCGCGCGGCCTGGCGTGCGCGCGCAGCGGCACAGAAGTCGCTCGACACGGCGGAGGCGGAGCTGGCCGGGATCCGCGCCGAGGAGGACTTCCTGCGCCACGCGGTCGGAGAACTGGACAGGCTCGATCCGCAGCCCGGAGAGGAGGCCGACCTCGACACGCGCCGCCGCCGGATGCAGGGGGCCGGACGTATCCGCGAGGACATCGTCCGCGCCGCGCAGGCGCTTGGCCCGGAGGGGGCCGAGGGCGCGGCGGGCGAGGCGCTCCGCTGGCTCGACGGCGCGGCGGAAAAGGCCGAGGGGCGGCTTGACGGGGCGCTTGCGGCGCTGGCGCGCGCACTGGTGGAGCTTGACGAGGCCGGCCGCGAGACGGCGCAGGCACTCGACGCGCTCGACTTCGACCCGCTCGATCTGGAACGCTGCGAAGAGCGGCTCTTTGCCATTCGCGGGCTGGCGCGCAAGCATGGCGTCCTGCCTGACGATCTGGCCGGATTTGCCGACAGCCTGCGCGCGCGGCTTGCGGCGCTCGATGCGGGCGAAGGCGATCTGGCGGGGCTGCACGCGGCGCGTGACGCGGCGGCGCGGCGCTATGACGAGGCGGCCACGACACTGACCGAGGCCCGCCACGAAGCCGCGGCGCGGCTTGACGCCGCCGTGATGGCAGAGCTTGCCCCGCTGAAGATGGAGCGCGCGATCTTCACCACAGAGATCACGGGGGCCGAGCCGGGGCCGCAGGGGCGCGACATGGTAAGCTTTACCGTCGCCACCAATCCCGGCGCGCCCTCGGGGCCGATCAGCCGCATCGCCTCGGGCGGCGAGTTGAGCCGCTTCCTTTTGGCGCTCAAGCTTTGTCTTGCCGGGCCGGATGCGGGCCTGACCATGATCTTCGACGAGATCGACCGGGGTGTCGGCGGTGCCACGGCGGATGCGGTCGGACGCAGGCTCGGGCGTCTGGCGGCAGACGGTCAGGTGCTGGTGGTCACGCATTCACCGCAGGTCGCGGCGCGCGGCGCGCATCACTGGCGGGTGGAAAAGCGGGTGGAGGGGGATGTCACCCTCTCGACCGTGCGCGCCCTCACCGGCCCTGCGCGCGTCGACGAGATCGCGCGGATGCTCTCGGGCGAGCGGATCACCCCCGAGGCGCGCGCCGCCGCCGAGGCGTTGCTGACGGGGTAGTGTTTCACGCCTGACAGAAGGGGTGCGATGCTGCACGAGGGGAACGTTGGTTGGCCTGAAGGGGACAGTGGTGGAGCCGCGCGAGGGCCCGACCGCGGGTGGGCGCTGCAACAGCGTTGGTGAGCGCTTTATGGTGCCAAATACTGGAACGATTGCAGGGGGGTTAACGTCGAAAAAGCGCCCGCCCGGGGGGCGGTCGGGCGCTCGCGCGGCGGCGCGCCAAGGCGCGCCTTGATTCCGCGCGGGGGACAGGGGGCGAATGTCAGCAAGAGGCCATGCGCGACGCTTGCCGCACCGCTTTGTGCATCATGGCAGACCGACCACCCTTGGCCAACATCTGTCAGATGTCGACCACCCGCCCTTACGCCACCTCCACCGAATAGCTTTCGATCACCGTATTGGCGAGCAGCTTCTCGCACATCGCGGTGACCGTGGCGCGGGCCTTGTCGGCGTCGGTCTCGGCCAGATCAAGCTCGATCACCTTGCCCTGACGCACGCCCTGCACGCCGTCAAAGCCAAGCTGGCCAAGCGCGTGGCGCACCGCCTCGCCCTGCGGGTCGAGAACGCCGGTCTTGAGCATCACATGCACGCGGGCTTTCATCGGCGGTCTCCTTTCAGTTGATCAGCGTCGGACGCGCCATCGGCGTGGCACCCTTTGGCATGACACCAAGGCGGGTCGCCACTTCGGTATAGGCATCCGTCAGCGATCCAAGATCGCGGCGGAACACGTCCTTGTCGAGCTTCTGCCCGGTCTTGATGTCCCACAGGCGGCAACTGTCCGGGCTGATTTCATCGGCCACGATCAGGCGCTGGAAATCGCCTTCGTAGACGCGGCCCACCTCGATCTTGAAATCGACAAGCTTGATGCCCACGCCATACATAACACCGGCCAGGAAGTCATTGACCCGCAGCGCGAGGCTGAGGACATCGTCCATGTCCTGCTGGCTGGCCCAGCCGAAGGCGGCGATATGTTCCTCGGTCACCAGCGGATCGCCCAGCTTGTCGTCCTTGAGGCAATATTCGACGATCGGGCGCGGCAATTGCGTGCCTTCCTCCATGCCCAGACGCTTGGCCATGGAACCGGCGGCATAGTTGCGCACGATCACCTCCAGCGGGATGATCTCGCAGGCGCGCACAAGCTGTTCGCGCATGTTCATCCGGCGGATGAAATGCGTGGGCACGCCGATGGTGTTCAGCCCGGTCATGAAATATTCCGAGAGCATGTTGTTGAGCACGCCCTTGCCCTCGATCACGGCCTTCTTCTCGGCATTGAAGGCGGTGGCGTCGTCCTTGAAATACTGGATGATCGTGCCCGGTTCGGGCCCTTCATAGAGAACCTTGGCCTTGCCTTCGTATATTTTCTTGCGCCGTGCCATGGAAACTCCGTCGCTGGGGGTGGGGGGCGTCTCGCTGCGCGCCGATGCGCTCTCATAGTGCAAGCCCCGCCCTGTCGCAAGGTGTCGCAAGACCGCCCTGCCCCTTGCCCTCGGGGCGCACAGACGGCATATCGGGGGCGATGCCAACCAGTGCAAGGGAACCGGCCCGATGACCACCTTTGATGACCGCGAAAGCGCGTTCGAGAACAAGTTCGCCCATGACGAGGAAATGAAGTTCCGCGCCGAGGCCCGCCGCAACAAGCTTCTGGGGCTCTGGGCTGCGGAATTGCTGGGCAAAACCGGCGAGGACGCCAATACCTACGCGCTTGAAGTCGTGAAATCCGATTTCGAGGAAGCGGGTCACGAGGATGTGGTGCGCAAGGTGGCGGGCGATCTGGGCGATATCGCCGATGCCGACACGATCCGCGCCAAGATGGAAGAGCTTTTGCTGGTGGCCAAGGGGCAACTGGTCAAGGAAGTCTGAGGGGCTGCGGCGCGATTCATTCAAACGCGCCTCACCATTTACATGAAGATTTCGCATTTGCCTTTGCCCGCGCGCGCGGGCAAGGGTCAGGTCTATTTGAGACAGGGAACCCCCGATATGACCAACGCGCTGACCAAGATGCTCGCCTCCCGCGACTGGATTCTCGCCGACGGCGCGACGGGAACGAACCTCTTCAACATGGGGCTGCAATCGGGCGATGCGCCGGAAATGTGGAATGACGAACACCCCGACCGTATCCGCACGCTCTACAAGGGCGCGGTGGACGCAGGCAGCGACCTGTTCCTGACCAATTCCTTTGGCGGCAATGCCGCGCGGCTGAAACTGCACGGCGCGCAAAGGCGCGCGCGCGAATTGTCGCGCATCTCCGCCGAGATCGGGCGCGAGGTGGCCGATACCTGCGAGCGGGCGGTGATCGTGGCGGGCTCCGTCGGGCCGACGGGCGAGATCATGGCACCCATGGGCGCGCTCACGCACGAGTTGGCGGTGGAGATTTTCCACGAACAGGCCGAGGGGCTCAAGGAAGGCGGGGCCGATGTGCTCTGGCTCGAGACGATCAGCGCGCCCGAGGAATACCGCGCCGCCGCCGAGGCGTTTGCGCTGGCCGGAATGCCGTGGTGCGGCACGATGAGTTTCGACACGGCGGGGCGCACGATGATGGGCGTCACCTCCGAGGAACTGGCGAAGCTGGTGGAAAAGCTGGCCAATCCGCCGCTGGCCTTCGGGGCCAATTGCGGCGTGGGGGCGTCGGACCTCTTGCGCACCGTTCTGGGCTTTGCCGCGCAGGGCACGGAGCGGCCCGTGATCGCCAAGGGCAATGCCGGTATCCCGAAATACCACGACGGCCATATCCATTATGACGGCACGCCGGACCTCATGGCCGAATATGCCGTTCTGGCGCGCGATGCGGGGGCGACGATCATCGGCGGCTGCTGCGGCACCATGCCCGAACACCTGTCGAAAATGCGCGCGGCGCTGGAAGAGCGCCCGCGCGGCCCGCGCCCGACGCTCGATCAGATCACCGAGGCGCTCGGCGCGTTTTCCTCGGCGGGCGACGGCACTGGCGACGATACGGCCCCCGCACGCCGCACAAGGCGGCGGCGCGCCTAAAGATCGCGCAGCACCTTCGGCAATGCCTCGGGCAGGTCCTCGGCAATGAGACCCGGCCCGAAGGATCGCGCACATTCAACGTGGAGCCAGGCGGCAGCCTCCGCCGCCTGCATCGGGGACACGCCCCGCGCCAGAAGCCCCGCGATGAACCCCGCCAAAACGTCCCCTGATCCCGCCGTTGCAAGCCAGGGCGCCGCTCGGTCATAATGGGCCGAGTTCATGCTGCACGCTCCCGATGGTGCCGCAATCACCGTATCGGCCCCCTTGAACAGCACGACACATCCCGCCCGCTTTGCGGCCTCGCGCGTCGCATCCACCTTGGAACAGGCCGGTCCGCTCGACGGCTCCTGACGGAGCCGCTTGCTGATATCGGGGAAAAGGCGCGCGAACTCTCCGGCATGTGGCGTCAGGATGCAACGCTCGTGGAGCATCGCGAAGAGGGTCGCATCGCGACTGATGAGCGTCAGCGCATCCGCATCAAGCACGACCGACCGGCCCTCGCAGGGTGGATGAGACCCGCGCGGTTCCAATGCTGCCCTGACCAATGCCCGGCCGCGCTCTCCGACACCCAAGCCCGGCCCCAGACAAAGCGCGGTGATGCGCGCGTCCTCGAGCACCTCGCCAAGCGCCCCGCCATCCTCGATCCTTGTCAACATCACCGCCGTGATCTGCGCCGCGACCTCCATTTGCGCCGCCCCCGGCACGCCGAGCGTCACAGCGCCCGTGCCGATCCGAAGCGCCCCGCGCGCCGCAAGCCGCGCCGCGCCGGTCTTGCCCGCCCCACCCGAAAGGACAAGGGCGTGACCGTGACTGTACTTGTGACCCACCTCTGGCTTGCCCAGAAGAGCGGGACAAGGCGCAGCAACCAGCCGGGCGACCTCTGCCCCCGCCCTCTTCTCCAACCCGATGTCAACGACCGCGATGCGACCGCATTTGAACGGCCCCCAGCCGAGAAAATGGCCCAGCCTGGGCGCATGGAAGGTCACGGTAAGCGCCGCCAGAACGGTCCCGGTGCCCGCTTGCAAGTCCCGTCCACTGTCACTGCACAGGCCCGAGGGCATATCCACTGCCACGGTTTTGGCCTGTGCGTCAGCGTCGCAAACCCGCTCGGCGGCCCATGCAAGCGCCGCCCCTTCCAGAGGCCGCCGCAAGCCCGTGCCAAAAAGCGCATCAACAAACAGATCCGCCTCATGCGCAAATCGCGGAGCGCGCCCAAGGTCCTCGACGGTTCCCATTGCCACCCACCGCTCGTAATTCGCCTTCGCATCGGGCGGCAGTTTTGCAGGCACGCCGTAAAGGTATACGGAAACCTCCCAACCCCAGTCCTTGAGCAATCGCGCCACGACGAAGCCGTCGCCGCCATTGTTGCCCGGACCGCAGAGCACCACCGCCTTGTGCGGGGCCTGCGCCAGAGTGGGCCAGTGCCCGAATATGGCCCCGAGCACACCGCGACCTGCGCGTTCCATCAACTCCAGCCCGGTGACCGCACCCGACTCGATGGCGGCGCGCTCGATGGCGCGCATCTGGGCGGCGGTCAGCAATTCGGCCATGGTCCTGTCCCCGCGATTCCATTTTGCCCAAATGAAGGGCATATTGCATAATTATTGTGCATATGTTCGCCACCCGTCCAAAACCCTGCCCGAAAATCAGCCTAGCCGATTGTCGCCCCGCGCGGGAAGTGGTCTGAGGCACGTCAAGACATGGCGCAGGAGGCCCGGACGATGAAAAAGATCGAGGCGATCATCAAGCCCTTCAAGCTCGACGAGGTGAAGGAGGCCCTTCAGGAGGCCGGCATCCAGGGCCTTTCGGTCATCGAGGTCAAGGGGTTCGGCCGCCAGAAGGGCCATACCGAGCTTTATCGCGGGGCCGAATACGTCGTGGACTTCCTGCCCAAGGTCAAGATCGACGTGGTGGTTGACGACGATCAGGTGGAAGGCGCGATCGAGGCGATCATCGACGCGGCGCGCACCGACAAGATCGGGGATGGCAAGATATTCGTCAGCCCCGTCGAGCAAGCCATTCGCATCCGCACCGGCGAGACCGGCTCGGACGCGCTCTGAACACACCCCAAGGAAGAAAGGGATTTTTCCATGAGCACAGACGCGCTCCTCAAGCATATCAAGGACGAGGAGATCGACTATGTCGACATCCGCTTCACCGATCCGCGTGGCAAGCTGCAACATGTCACGGTCGTGGCCGATCTGGTGGATGAGGATTTCCTCGAGGAAGGGTTCATGTTCGACGGCTCCTCCATCGCCGGATGGAAAAGCATCGAAGCCAGCGACATGAAGCTGATGCCCGACACCGAAAGTGCCTATGTCGATCCGTTCTACGCCGAAAAGACCATCTGCGTGCATTGCTCGGTGGTCGAGCCCGATACCGGTGAGCCCTATGAGCGCGACCCGCGCGGCACCGCCGAGAAGGCCGAGGCCTATCTCAAGGCGTCGGGCGTGGGCGATGCTGCCTATTTCGGCCCCGAGGCGGAATTCTTTCTCTTCGACAATGTGCGCTACTCGAACACCATCAACAAGGTGTCCTACGAGGTCGATGCCGTTGACGGTTCCTGGAACAGCGATGCCGAGTTCGAGACCGGCAATACCGGCCACCGTCCCGGACTCAAGGGCGGCTATTTCCCGGTCAACCCGGTGGATGACGCCCAGGACCTGCGCGCCGAGATGCTCTCGACCATGAAGCGCATGGGCATGAAGGTGGACAAGCACCATCACGAGGTGGCGTCCTGCCAGCACGAGCTTGGCCTCATCTTCGGGACGCTGGTCAAGCAGGCCGACGAGATCCAGAAATACAAATACGTCATCCACAACGTGGCCCATGCCTATGGCAAGTCGGCGACGTTCATGCCCAAGCCCATCTATGGCGACAACGGCAGCGGCATGCATGTGAACATGTCGATCTGGAAGGACGGCAAGCCGCTTTTCGCGGGCGACAAATATGCCGATCTGAGCCAGGAGGCGCTTTGGTTCATCGGCGGCATCCTCAAGCACGCCAAGACGCTCAACGCCTTCACCAACCCCACCACCAACAGCTACAAGCGGCTGGTGCCGGGGTTCGAGGCTCCGGTTCTGCGGGCCTATTCGGCGCGCAACCGCTCGGGCTGCATCCGCATCCCGTGGACCGAGAGCCCCAAGGCCAAGCGCGTCGAGGCCCGGTTCCCCGATCCGGCGGCCAACCCCTATCTGGCCTTTGCCGCGCTTCTGATGGCGGGGCTTGACGGGATCAAGTCGCGTATCGATCCGGGCGAGGCGATGGACAAGAACCTCTACGACCTGCCCGCCGAAGAGCTGAAGGACATCCCGACGGTCTGCGGCAGCCTGCGCGAGGCGCTCGACTCGCTGGCCCGCGATCACGACTTCCTGCTCGCGGGCGACGTGTTCACCAAGGCACAGATCGAGGGCTACATCGCGCTCAAGATGGACGAGGTGCACAAGTTCGAGCACACGCCGCACCCGGTCGAGTTCGGGATGTATTATAGCTGCTGACCCGCGGTCACAGTCACATTTCGGCCACAGAGCACAACCATGAGGCGTCCCGCACCGGGGCGCCTTTTCCTTGGGTGGTTGTGTTGTCGCCAGGGCGGAACCAAAATCGCGGTATCGTGATGATTGCCCCAATGTTATCCGATTTGAAACAAACTGGTTCCCCGTTTCCAGGTCAGGTTGATCCCCGAGGAAGACCGATCAACAGAAACGGATACCACCATGACCAGTTCCATTCACACGGTTACGGCTGGGCTAGTATTCCTGGGTAGCAGGACATTCGACATGGCGGCGATGGTGTGCCGCGTGGGAGAAACGCTTGAGCGGCTCGGCGCGCGCGTGCTCGAACGGCGCTGTCTCACCGAAGAGCTTGCGGTGATCCGCACCGGGGATTTCGATTGTCGGCTGAAGATCGCAGGCCCGTGCCATGTGGCGCGCACCGACACGCCGGCCCAGCAACGGATTTTGGTGACGCTCTTGCGCGACAAGGGGCTTCCGCCCCCGGACCCCAAGCGCATGCAGGCGGTGATTGCCCATCTTCTGGCGGATATGCAGGGCGTTCTTGCACCCGATTTCGTGCAGTGGACCGACCCGGACGCGGTGCTGACCCGCGCAGAGTTCCGTGCGGCGGTGGCGGGAACCGCTGCCCTGCCCGTTCCCGCGCGCGTGGCACCCGTGGTTCGGCGGCGGGCCAAGCGGCTGCCGGATGTGGAAACCGCCTATGCCGCGCTGCGGCAGACCATGCCCCGTGGCTCGTCGTCGGACGAGGACCCCTCGCGCCTCGACGCGCTGCGCGCGGCGTTCCGCGACCCCGAGCCGGATCCGGCGATCCTCGACGAGCATGAGTCCATTCGGGAAAAAACCGCGCCCATGCGTCTTGCCGTCTGGATGATGACGATCACGCTGGGGCTCTTTGCGCTGCCCGTGGCGGTGGGATTGGCCATCGTGAACCTGCTGCGCGGCGAGAACCTGCGGCTGGCCTCGCAGATGACGGCGCTCACCGGGACGTTCATGGTGCTGAGCGCCACGGGTCAGATCGCTCAGGCGGCCGGCGTTGTGCAGACCATATTGCCATGACCGCGCAGGCACCCATGCGTTCCCGGTGCGGACGGGCAATGGCGCTTGCCCGCAGGGGCCATGGCGTTACACTGATCGCGCGTTGAGGGGTAAGGGGAGATTTTTCATGTTCATCGGGTTGGGCAGAGGCGGACGATCCGGCATTCTGGCCTTGTTCGTGCTCGCGGCAGGGGCGGCGCAGGCCGCGCCCTGCGGGGACACGGCGCAGGGCTTCGATGCCTGGCGGGCCGTGTTCGCAAGCGAGGCGGCAGCCGAGGGTGTCGGCGCGCAGGGCCTCGCAGCGCTGCAAGCCGCGCAATACGCGCATCGCACCATCTCGGCGGACCGCAATCAGAAGAGCTTTCGCTACAGCCTCGACAAGTTCATGGAGGTGCGCGGGGCCTCGACCATCGTGGCGCAGGGGCGCAAGCGGCGCGCGCGCGACGCTGCTTTCTACGACGCGCTGGAACGGCAATACGGCGTGCCCGCCGGCGTGCTCATCGCCATTCACGGGATGGAGACCGCGTTCGGGGGATTCATGGGCGACACCTCCGTGGTCTCGGCCATCGTGACGCTGACCTATGATTGCCGCCGCTCTGATTTCTTCCGTCCCCATGCCATCGGCGCGCTGAAACTGGTGGATCAGGGCGCGATCACCGGGGCGACCAAGGGCGCGCGCCACGGCGAGTTGGGACATACCCAGTTCCTGCCCGGCAATGCGCTGCGCTACGGGGTCGATGCCGATGGCGACGGGCGGGTGGATTTCTACAACCTCGCCGATGCCTTGGCCTCGACCGCGAATTTCCTGCGCCAGAAGGGCTGGCAGCCCGGTCAGGGCTATCAGGAAGGCGAGCCGAATTTCGCGGCGATCCAGCAATGGAATGCCGCCGGTGTCTATCAGAAGGCAATCGCCATCATGGCGGCGCAGATCGACCGGCGCTGAGTGGCGCCGACAGCAAGAGTGTCACCAAGTCTGGTCTGTAAACGGTTGAACAAAATGTCATCGAGCAACGAGCACATCAGCCAAGAGGCCAAGAACCATGATCAGGCAGGAATTTGGCGAGATCGCCGCGCTTGAATACCACGCCCCCCCGGACATGGACTTTCCCGACATCGTCGAGGAATTCGACATCGCCTCGCGCGAGTTGGCCACACAGGTGCGGCGCCTGACCTGGGACGGGAACGATGTCGCGCTCATCGACCGCGAGCGCGTGCGCATCGCACTTGGCTGGTTGCCGCCCGCGCGCGCGGATCATCCTTATTACCTCGTCATCGCCGTGGGACCGCCTGCCCGCAAGAAGACCCCCGGGTTTGATGCCGTGGCCTATTCGGTGCTGCTGAACCGCGCCGTGGAGCGAGTGAAAGCCTATCTGCCCTATGATGCAATCCTGCGCGGTCCGGCATCTCGCCCGGTGGGCAGCACCCTCATGGATCGCTGTTTCGACCTGCTCGGGGCAAGCGCGCCGACCCTCTCGGAAGAGGTCATGGCGGCTGCGCGGGAGCGTCGCGCGCGCGCCGCGGGCGGCGGCTGGGCGGCAGGGGCCATGGACGCGGGTAAACTGCCGGCCGTCGCCTCCGTGCCGATGCGGCTGACGATCGTGACGCTGGGGCTGACACTGACCCTCCAGGCCCCCCCGATCGGCATGGCGCTTCTGACCTATACTGCCCTGCGCGAAGCGCAACCGCTTCTGGGGAGTTGAGAACAGGCACGCTCCCCGCCCGTGCACCCGAGATTGCGCGCGCGCCCCGGCGCTGATAAGCCCGTCTTGCCAATGTCCGGAGTGCCGTCCATGCCCGTCATCACCAATATCGACGATCTCAAGAAGATCTATCGCCGCCGCGTGCCGAAGATGTTCTACGACTACGCGGAATCGGGCAGTTGGACCGAACAGACCTTCCGCGAGAACACCGGTGATTTCGCGCAATTGCGGCTGAAACAGCGCGTGGCCATCGACATGACGGGCCGCAATCTGGCAACCACGATGATCGGGCAGCAGGTGACGATGCCGGTGGGCCTTGCGCCCGTGGGCCTCACGGGCATGCAGCACGCTGATGGCGAGATCAAGGCGGCGCGCGCGGCGGAAAAATTCGGTGTGCCGTTTACCCTCTCGACGATGTCGATCTGCTCCATCGAGGACGTGGCGGAGAACACCGAAAAGCCGTTCTGGTTCCAGGTCTACACGCTCAAGGACGACGATTTCATGCAGCGCCTCTTTGACCGCGCGAAGGCCGCCAACTGCTCGGCGGCGATGATCACGGTCGATCTTCAAATGCTCGGGCAGCGGCACAAGGACCTCAAGAACGGGCTTTCCGCCCCGCCCAAGCTGACCGTGAAATCCATCGCCAACATGATGACCAAGGTGCACTGGGGCCTTGGCATGCTGGGCACGAAGCGGCGCAGCTTCGGCAATATCGTGGGTCATGCGAAGGGCGTGACAGATCCCTCCTCGCTCTCCTCCTGGACGGCGGAGGCCTTCGATCAGGCGCTCGACTGGGACCGCATCCGAGTCTTTCGCAAGATGTGGGACGGCCCGCTCATCATCAAGGGCATCATGGATGTGCGCGACGCGCGCGAGGCGCTCAACGTCGGCGCGGATGCGATCATCGTCTCCAACCATGGCGGGCGGCAGCTTGACGGCGCGCTTTCGGCCATCCGCGCCCTGCCCGAGATTGCCGAGGCCGTGGGCGACAGGATCGAGGTGCATTTCGACAGCGGCATCCGCTCGGGCCAGGACGTGCTCAAGGCGCTGAGCCTCGGTGCCAAGGCCACCTATATCGGGCGCTCCTTTGTCTATGGCCTCGGTGCCATGGGCGAGGCGGGTGTGACCCGCGCGCTTGAGGTGATCCGGAAGGAACTCGATACCACGATGGGGCTTTGCGGGCGGCGCGACGTGCATGATCTGGACCGCGATGTGCTGCTCATCCCCAAGGGCTTCATCGGCGACTGGGCGTGAGTGCCACAAGCGGCGCAAAGTGAGTATTTATGGAACGATGAAGCCGGGCCACGGGTATTTTGCCCCTTTCCAAGCGGGCGGGCTTGGGGTATGCGCACGGCTTCATGCGGGGTGACAGCCTTGGAGGCATCCCGCTTTTGCCAAGGAGAGAAAACATGGCTGGAGAAATTCCTGATCTTCACGCCCAGGAACGCACGGGGACGGGCAAGGGCGCCGCTCGGGCAGCACGTCGTGCAAACATGGTTCCGGGTGTCGTCTATGGCGGGGATCGCGATCCGCTGCCGATCGAAATGCCGTTCAACGTGCTCTTGAAGCGGCTCAAGAAGGGGCGGTTCAAATCGACGCTCTTCAACCTCAAGGTCGATGGCCACGAGGATGTGCGCGTGATCTGCCGCGACGTGCAGCGCGACGTGGTCAAGGACCTGCCGACGCATGTCGATTTCATGCGCCTGCGCCGCACCACGCGGATCAACCTGTTCATCCATGTCGATTTCATCAACGCGGAGGACTGCAAGGCCCTGCGCAAGGGCGGCGTGCTGACCGTGGTGCGCCCAGAGGTCGAACTGAACGTGCTGGCGGGCGACATCCCCGATCACCTGACCGTGGACCTGTCCAAGATCGAGCGGGTCGGCGATGTGGTCACGATCAGCATGATCGATCTGCCCGAAGGGGCCGAGCCGGTGATCAAGGACCGCGATTTCGTGATCTGCAACATTTCCGCCCCCTCGGCGCTGCGCTCGCAGGGCGAGGACGAGGATGAGGGCGAGGCCGAAGAGGCCTGAGCCCCCCCAAACGACAGGACATACCGGGCAAGGCAGGCCGCCTTGTCCGGTTTTTCATTGCGCGCGCCGAAGCAACGCGCCGCCCATGATGATCTTGAGAATTTTTCCGATCCCGCGCCATGGCCCCGCCCGCGCAGCGCGGTTAGATTGCCTGCGTCGCTGCTTGATCCCTTTGCGTCGAAATCCGACACCGCGCGCGTCGGGTGGTGGATTACTGAGGGGCACGGAAAAGGAATCGGCCATGGTTGATGTCACTATCGTCTACTGGCGGGATATTCCCGCGCAGGTCATCGTCGGCAAGGGGCGCCGTGGCGCCAAGGTGCAACTGCCCGAGCGTTTCGAGCAGGCCATCGACCGTGCCGCGATGAAGACGGGCGCGGCGGGCACCGACGCCTATCTTGCGGAGTGGCGCAAGGCCGAGCCCTATGCCGTCGAAGGGGATCAGGACGAGGTGGCCCGTGCCGAGGCCGCAAGGATCGATGCCCACTACGATCAGGACCGCCTCAAGGCGCTGATCGCCAATGATGGCTGGGCATGAATGCGCCCCGGATCGCTATGGGAGGCCGCGATGGCACTTTTGAATTTCAGACGGCGTGAGACGACGACCCCGGCGAACGGGCAGGTGGAGGCCTTTCTCGAGGGCTATTCCATCGAGGTGATGCCGCGCACCGCCGAGAAGGTCGAGGATTTCCGCGAGCTGCTGCCGCGCGGCACCCGTGTCTATATCGCCCATATCGAGGGCACGCCGATCGAGGACATGGTCGCCACCGCCAAGCGCCTTTCGCGCGAGGGCTATCCTGTCATGCCGCATTTCCCGGCGCGCATCATCAAGGACGCGGCCACCCTCCGGGACTGGATCGCGCGCTATCAGGGCGAGGCGGGGGTCGAGCAGGCGCTGCTTCTGGCAGGTGGCGTGGCCACGCCGCATGGCGATTTCCATTCCTCCATGCAGCTTCTGGAGTCGGGTGAGTTCGGGAAGGCCGGCTTCAAGCGGCTGCACGTCGCGGGCCACCCCGAGGGCAACCGCGATATCGACCCCGATGGCGGCATGAAAAACGTCGAGGACGCGCTGCACTGGAAACAGAAATTCTCGGAAACGACCGATGCCGAGATGGCGCTGGCCACGCAATTCGCGTTCGAGGCCGGACCCATTGTCAAATGGGCCGAAGGCCTGCGCGCGGCCGGTATCCGCCTGCCCATCCATATCGGCATCGCGGGGCCTGCGAAATTGCAGACGCTGATCAAATTCGCTATTGCCTGCGGTGTGGGGCCGTCGCTCAAGGTGCTCCAGAAGCGCGCCATGGATGTCTCCAAGCTGCTTCTACCCTATGAGCCGACCGAGGTTCTGACGGCGCTTGCCGCGCACAAGGCCGACAACCCCGAGAGCCTGATCGAGCGCGTGCATTTCTTCCCGCTTGGCGGGATCAAGGCCAATGCCCAATGGGCCATCGACAACGGCGGCGCCTCCGGTGTGCCCGCCAGCAAACAAGGATAGACCATGACCCGCACCATCGTCGAGAGCAAGACCAGGACCGCGATCATCGGCTTTGACGAGCCGTTCTGCGTGATTGGCGAGCGCATCAACCCCACGGGGCGCAAGAAGCTCGCGGCCGAACTGGAGGCGGGGGATTTCTCGACCGTGGAGTCGGATGCCATCGCGCAGGCTGCCGCTGGCGCGACCGTGCTCGATATCAACGCGGGCGTGGTCTACAACTCCAACCCCAACCCCAACGAGACCGAACCGCCCTTGATGACGCGGATGATCGAGCTGGTGCAGGGGCTGGTCGATCTGCCGCTCTGCATCGACAGTTCCGTGCCCGCGGCGCTGGAGGCGGGGCTGAAGGCCGCGCATGGCCGTCCACTGCTCAACTCGGTGACGGGAGAGGAGGAGCGGCTTGAATACGTGCTGCCGCTGGTGAAGAAATACAACGTGCCGGTGGTGGCGATTTCCAACGACGACACCGGCATTTCCGAGGACCCGGACGTGCGCTTTGCCGTGGCAAAAAAGATCGTCGAGCGCGCCGCCGATTTCGGCATCCCGGCCCATGATATCGTGGTCGACCCATTGGTCATGCCGGTGGGGGCGATGGCGACGGCGGGGCTTCAGGTGTTCACGCTGGTGCGCCGCCTGCGCGAGGAACTGGGCGTCAACACCACCTGCGGGGCGTCGAACGTGTCTTTCGGGCTGCCCAATCGCCACGGCATCAACAACGCCTTCCTGCCCATGGCAATCGGCGCGGGCATGACAAGCGCCATCATGAACCCCATCGCCCTGCCGGTGAAACAGGCCGAGATTGCCGCGAAAAAGGCCGAAGTGGCGGCGACCGGTCTGATCCTGCCCGAGGACATGGATGACGAGACCTTCTGCCAGCTTTTCGGTCTGGGCAGCACCAAGGCGCGCCCGGGCAAGGAGATGGAGGCGATCATGGCCGCCAATTTCCTGATGAACAACGATCCCCACGGCGGCAACTGGATCAAGTTCAACAAGGCCCCCCCCAAGCCGGGTGAAGAGGCCCGCACCGGTGGCCGCGCCGGAAGCCGCCGCCGCCGCGCCTGACGCGGACACGGGGGGCCGAAGGCCCCCCGGTCATGCGCCCCGGCGCCGCAGCAGCCGCCATATACGCAGATCGCTCAGCACCTTGGCGGTGGCGACAACGGTGAGAGCGCAGAGAACGGCCTTGGTCACGGTGCCCATGGTCCCCTCGATGAGCAGGGCGTGGGCCGCGCTTGTGACCACGACAAGCGCCACGATGCCGCCATGGCCAAGCCGCCAGACCCGAGGGCGCAACCGCGTGCGCACCAGCGCCAGCAGCGCGGCGGCAAACACCCCCCACATGGCAATCACCCCCCAGGGCGCGAAGGGCGCGGGCGAGCGCAGAAGCAGCGCGTCGATCGCATCGGGCGGGCTTGTGATCCAGAGGCCGACCACATGGCCGATCACCGCGACCAGCAGCGCCACGCCGGTCAGCCGGTGCACCCGCCGCCCGCGCCCCGGCCCAAGCCCCGGAAGATAGCCCCCCGCCAGGAGCGGTTGCAGCAACATGAGCGCCATGGCCACCACCCCGGCAAAGCCCGCCGCGATATAGACCGGCTCGCGCCAGGCCAGCAGCGGGCTTGTCGCGGCCACGACAAGCGGGGCACCCACGGCAACCGCAAGACCGCCCCAGATCAGGATCGCCCTGCGCGCGGTCATCCCGTTCAGACAGGCATGAGCACGAAATCCGCCGTCAGGCTCGTGTCGCGCGCGCTGGCCATGACCGGGCGCAGGGACACCGTCTCGAACGCGCCGCTGTCATAGGCGAGATGCGCGTGAGGCTGGCCGAAGGCCGGCACGATCTGCGGCATCTCGAGGCGAAAGACGCCATTTGCATCGGTCAGCGTCGCGCCGTGGCTGTGGGGGTCGCGCTCGTGCCCCTCGGTGGTGTGCGCCCAGATCTGGATGCGCTGGCCGGGCAAGGGCGCGCCGTCGCCCGCACGCCGCACGGTCCCGCTCATCCAGAAGCCGCCGCCGCCGATCCGCTCGACAATGGGCGCGTCGGGCAGATAGTTGTTGGCCCCGCCCCGCATCGTCCGCGTGGGGGCCAGCCCCTTGGCCTGAGCGGGCACCATGAGGCCGGTGGCCGCGAGCGCCGCCGCCCCGGCAAGGACGGTCCGGCGGGTGGGTGTGATCATGACCATCTCTGTGTCTCCTTCAGTTCAAGGAAATCGGGGCGATGCCAGGGGCGCGCCATGTCGGGCGCGCCCGCCGCTCCGCCCACGTCTTTTGCCTCAAGATAGGAGGGCCACGCGCCGGGACAAGCGCGGTGACGGCAGCAAGGCCGCCGCGGCCCCTTGCGCCCGGTGCGCGCGGCGGGCATGGAAGGCGCATATCCATTGCAAAGTCCCGCCCATGCCCGTCCGTCTCAGCAGCCTTCCAGAGCTCGCCGCCCTGCCCTTTGACGAGGTCATCGACGTGCGCGCGCCGTCGGAATATGCCGAGGATCACATCCCCGGCGCAATCAGCCTGCCGGTCCTGTCGGATGCCGAGCGCGCCCGCGTCGGCACGATCTATGTCCAGCAGGACCGCTTTCTGGCGCGCAAGATCGGTGCCGCGCTGGTCGCGCGCAATGCCGCCGCCTATCTTGAAGGCCCGCTTGCGGATCGTCCGGGCGGCTGGCGTCCGCTGGTCTATTGCTGGCGCGGCGGGCAGCGGTCCGGCTCGTTCACCTCGATCCTGCAACAGATCGGCTGGCGGGCGGATGTGATCGAGGGTGGATATCGCAGCTATCGCCGCCTTGTGGTCGCAGCCCTCTACGACAGCCCCCTGCCCTGCCCGGTCGTGCTGATCGACGGCGGCACAGGCACCGCCAAGACACGGCTTCTGGCGCATCTCGAGGCGGCGGGCGCGCAGGTGCTCGATCTCGAGGCGATGGCGGGGCATCGCGGCTCGCTCTTTGGTCTCATGGGCGCGGCACAACCCTCGCAAAAGGCGTTCGAGAGCACGCTTGCGGCGCGTGTGGCCGCGCTCGACCCGGCCCGCCCGGTCTTTGTCGAGGCCGAAAGCGCGCGCATCGGGCGCATCACCCTGCCGCCCGCGCTCACCACCGCGATGAAATGCGCCCAAAGCCTGCGCATCGCCGCGCCGATGACCGCCCGCGTCGGCCATATTCTCAGCGAATATGCGGATCTGATTGCCGATCCCGACCGGCTCGATGGCATCCTTACCCGGCTGGTGCGTTATCATGGCCATGCGCAGGTCGAAGCGTGGCGCGCGCTGGCAACCGACGGGGCCTTCGCCGCCCTGGTGGAGGACCTGATCCGCACCCATTACGACCCGCGCTACACGCGCATGTCCCGCACCGGCGCGGATGCCACGCTTACCCTGCCCGACCTGAGCGATGTCGCGCTCGCCGCCACCGCGCGCCGCATGATCGACCGGCACGGCTAGGCTCACGCCGCCGCGCGCGCCACCTGCCCCAGCGCTGCCTCAACGAGTTCCGGCCCCGCGCCGGGCCGCACCGCCCCCTCCGATAGCATCCGCCGCCAGCCCCGCGCCCCGGGACGGCCCGCGAAGAGGCCCAGCATGTGCCGCGTGATCTGGTGGAGCCGCCCGCCCGCCACAAGATGCGCCTCGATATAGGGCAGCATCGCGCGCACCGCGCCCTCGGGCGTCGCATCCGGCCCCGGCGCGCCGAATATCCGCCGGTCGGCGGCGCACAGGATATCGGCAGGCTGATGATAGGCCGCGCGCCCCACCATGACCCCGTCAAGCCCCGAGGCCAAGAGCGCCTCGGCCGCGTCAAGCGAGGTAATACCCCCATTGATCGAGATATGCAGGTTCGGAAAAAACATCTTCATCCGCTGCACCAACCCGTAATCGAGCGGCGGGATTTCGCGGTTGTCCTTCGGGCTGAGCCCGTCCAGCCAGGCCTTGCGCGCATGGATGATCACCCGCGTCACCCCCGCCGCCACGATCCGTGCGAGAAACTCCGGCAAGACCGCCTCCGGGTCCTGCTCGTCAACGCCGATGCGGCACTTGACCGTGACCTCGCGCGGCTGCGCCGCGATCATCGCGGCACAGCACTCGGCCACCAGATCGGGCGTGCGCATGAGCACGGCGCCGAAGGTGCCCGACTGCACCCGGTCGCTGGGGCAGCCGCAATTGAGGTTGATCTCGGCATAGCCCGCCTCCGCCCCCAGCCGCGCCGCCCGCGCCAGTTCCTCCGGGTCCGACCCGCCCAGTTGCAGCGCGACGGGATGCTCCTCGGGGCTGTGATCGAGCAAATGCACCGCCCCGCCCCGCACCAGCGCGGGCGCGGTGACCATCTCGGTATAGAGAAGGGTGTGACGGCTGAGCAGGCGGTGCAGATACCGGCAATGCCGGTCGGTCCAGTCCATCATCGGCGCCGCAGACAATCTTGCATGTTGATTTATTTGCATTTTTTGTGTATCTTCAAACTGTTGGCGGCGGATGCTGCTACGCTGGACTACGCCCCAGTATCCCCGAATTTGCCCCGTCTCACGACTCATTGCACACATGAGCCGCACACGAAAATGGCCTCCATCTACCCACGCTCCCCTCCGGTGCCTGACCTTGGTCCAGATCAGACGAAAGGGTGGCTCACGCGAGCGAGACGGCCCGAAGCCGCGACGACGCCCATCGCTGGGCCCTGCCCGAGCGGAGACCCGGGTGGATCAGGGGCTGGCGCCGAACAAGTCGTCCGTCTCCCGCCTCCAGACCTTTGGCGACCTCATCGATCTTCATACACCCGCCCCCCATGCAGGGACAGCTCAAAACAAAGGGGGTCGGCATGGGCATGGCCGGGCAGATAGTCCGGCCCGATCCGGGCCAGATCGGCGATCAGCACGGCGGAGCCACGCGTCAGGCGGATATAGCCCGCGTTCGGGAGATGGAGGAGATCGGGCAAGCGTGGTGGCACGGGGAAGCCAAGTCTTGCCGCATAGTCGAGACGACGGTCATGGGGATGGACGGACGCATCGGAAACAAGTTTCTTCATGCAGGTCCGGGATACGGCGGGTCCTGCTTTCCAAAAGACACGTCCGCACTTGCGCGCATCGGCCAAGAGCACGGAATGCCGATGCGCATCACCGAGACGGTCATGCTGGTCAATGACGCCGTCAAGCGGCGCATGCTCGATAAAATCATGGACTTGTGTGGCGGCACCGTGAACGGAAAACGGATTCTCATTCTCCGCGTGACCTTCAAGCCAAACACGGACGACATGCGAGAAGCGCCTGCCCTGACAATTGTCCCCGCGCTTGTCGGCGCAGGCGCAATGGTATCGCCAACAATGGCGGACTTGCGTAACATATACCAATGAAGCAGATGCGATAGCGGCCGGGTTCCCGGCCTATACAAGTGTCGGGAGATGACGGAAAGCAGCGATATGCAATGCGCCGCCTTGCCCCAAGGCCGCGTTACCCGCGAAAGCGACTGCGCGAACAAATCGGCGAAGCGCAGGTAGCGATCTGGGAACATGCAAAGCAAAAAATTACAGCGATTCAGTCACTTGTCGGTCGCAAATGAAAGTGCAGGCTTCTGTTGCCAGGTGCCTGCGAACCCCGCCTTACCTTGCTAGAGGCAAGGGCTTCAGTTTTCGGTTTGGTTACTGCTTACGCAGCAACGGCCACCGGAGCACGGTTGTCATTTGCAACTGTACGTTTCGGACCGATAACGGTGGTACCTCACCGGGACAAAGCATAACCCCTTTAGACGTTCGTCGATCCTGTTTCGACCCCGTGATCCCCAAATGAAGGATGTCTGGTGGAGTCGCCGGGTACCGCCCCCGGGTCCGATCCGCGTATTACGAGCGCGTTTATGTCCATAGTCCCCGTTGCCGGGAACACTTCGAACATAGGGGCATCCCGCCCGCTTGGCTAGGGGTCAGCGCGGCGAAATCGACAGCCATATCCCGTCGCGCCCGCGCACCGTCAGATGCGCCACCGGCATCGCCGGACGATCCTTGACCACCTCGAACCTGAAGCCGCGCACCAGCATCGCCAGCAAAAGCGGCCCCTCGATCATGGCAAACCCCGCCCCGGTGCAGACGCGCGGCCCCGCCGAGAACGGCATATAGGCGCGGCGCAGACAGTCCCGCCCGTTCTCGGTGGCGTAGCGCGCCGGATCAAACTCGTCGGGCCGCTCCCACAGCCGCTCGTGCCGGTGCAGGTGCCAGGGGCTGAGCACGACCTGCGCGCCGCGCGCCACGTCGCGCCCGCGAAACTGTTCGCGGCAGGCCGCCTCGCGCACCATCATCGGCACCGGCGGATAGAGGCGCAACGTCTCGCGGAACACGTCCCGCGCGCGCCTGAGCCGCCCCATATCGGCGAACTCGGGCGCGCGCGGGCCGAACACGGCTTCGGCCTCCGCTGCCACCCGTTCCTGCCAATCGGGGAAAAGCGCCAGCAGATAGAGCGCCCAGGCGAGCGCGGAGGCACTTGTTTCATGCCCCGCCAGAAAGAAGATCGCCACCTGATCGACCATTTCGGCGGTATCGAACCGCGCGCCGGTTTCGGGGTCGGGCGTGGTCATGATCTTGGTCGCCAGATCGTCGGGCGCGCACCCTGCCGCGATCTCGGCCATGCGCTGCGCCACCAGCCCCTCGATCAGCGCGCGGATGCGCCGCGCCGTCGCCACCGTCTTGCGCCGGTGAAAGCGCGGAAACCAGCGCGGCAGCGGCACGAAGGCGGCAAGGTTCAGCACCGGCTGCGTGCGCTGATGCGCCTTGAACTCGGCAAAGACCTGCGCCGCCGTCGCGTTCTCGATCGGGAGCGAAAAAAGCGTGCGAAAGATCACATCGGCCGCCGCGTGGCTGGTATGTTCCTCGATCTCTACCGGCGCGCCATCCGCGCGGCCCGCCAGTCGCGCCACCGCCCCCTGCCCCGCCGCGACCATCGCCGGGAAGGTGTCGCGCAGCCGCCCGCCCTCGAACGCCGGGTCGATGATGCGCCGCTGCCGCCGCCACTCCGCGCCATTGGTGACGAAAACTGACCGCCCCAAGAGCGGGCGCAACCCCTCGGATACCCGTTCCGACTTGGGGAAATCGCCGGGCCGTTCCTTCAGCACCAGATCAATCAGCGCCGGATCGTTGCAGAGATACGAGCGGAAGAACGGCGTGCGGAACTCGGCCATCCAGGCCCGGTAGAGGCGTGCGGGCTGCGCCGAGAGGATATCGTCCCGAAAGAGGCGCATGTAACGCCAGAGCGACACCCGCGCCGCGCGCGCGGGCGGTTTGGGCGGGATCATGGCGCCACGCTCCGATAGCCCGACACTGCCCGCTCGATCCGCGCAGGCGAGGGCGCGCGCCCCGCAAACCGCGCGGCCAGCGTCTGCGGCCCCGCCGTGACCGCGAAATAATCGTAACCGTTGGGGTGATCGAAGGCGCACAGATACTGGAAATGCAGCCGGAAGAACCGCCACCGCAAGGCGCGCCACCGCTCCGCGCTCAGCGTCCGGGTGAAGGCCGCCGAGATGACCAGCGGCCAGCGTTTGCCCGCAGGGGCCACGCCCGACACCGCCACCGGATCGCACAGCGCAAAGGCGCAGCCATCGCCGGGGGCGGTCACATCGAGCCAGAACACCTCGTCGCGCGTGCTCAGAAATTCCAGATCGGCCCGGAGCCGCCAGGCACGCGGCAGGAACGAGACCATCGGCACCACCTGCCCGAGACTCAGGAAGCCGAGCGCGGGGCCTTTGTCGGGCACGCGCCCCGCGCGAATGAGATCGGCCAGCACCGAGACCGCCAGATGCGCCCCCGACGAATGCCCCACCAGAAGCACCTCGTCGCTCTCGCCCGAGAGCGCCTCGGCGATGGCGTCGCCGAACGCGGCCAGCCGCGCCTCAAGCTCGGGCGGATTGGCCCCCAGATAGCGCGCGGAATAAGCGTAGTCGTGCATGAGATACCAGGCAAAGAACCGGCCATCGAGCCGCCGGAACCCCTCCAGCACCAGCGGCACGGCCATGAGACCAGCCCAAGCCGCCCACGGATGCCAGAGCGCCAGCGCGCGGCCCGCCAGCCACGCGGCCAAGAGCGCCAGCCCCAGTTGCACAAGCAGGAATCCCACCGGATAGAGCGCCGCAATCACCGGCCCCTTGCGCAGCCGCATCAGCCGAAAGAGCGCGCCGGTGCCGATATAGGCCGCCGCCGTGCGCAAAAGTTGCAGATAGGTGGCCAGGATCCCCTGATCCATGCTGCCCTTGACGATGTCGGACCAGACCAGCACCTCGACGCGGGCCTCGACCGGCAGTCCCTCGATCCGCGCGCGCACCTCCCAGCCGAACCGCGCATTGCCCTGCGCGGGCGCAAGCGCGATCTCGTGGCCCGAAACCTGTGCCTGCGCGGCGGCCTCCTTGCGGTAAAGCTCGCGGTAGCGGCGCGGCGGGATCGGGTCATAGCCGGGGATATAGAACACGCGGCGGCGGCGAACGACGCTCATGATCCGCCCCCGTGCCGCCTCGTGCCGCTGTCTGTCGCAAACCCGTCCATGCGCGCACCTTAGCCTGCGAATCCGGCAAGCTTAAGGCCCCAAGGCGTCAAGGTTCGCGCAGCGCCTGCTGGCTCTTGTAAAGCGGCTTGAGCAGGTATTGCAGGACCGTCTTTTCGCCGGTGTGCAATTCCGCCTCCGCCTGCATCCCCGGCCTGATCTCTATCCCCGCCTGCCGGGGGGTGAGCGCGTCCATGTCCACCCGCAGCGTCACCTTGTAATGCGGATCGCCATCGGGGTCGCGCGCGCGCTCATCCTTGAACGTGTCCGCCGAGATGAAATCCACCCGCCCCTTCAACGTGCCCCAGATCGTGTAATCATAGGCAGTGAGCTTGATCGTCGCCTCCTGACCGCGCCTTATGTTTGCGATGTCGCGCGGGGCGACGCGCGCCTCGACATGCAGCGCCTCGTCAAGCGGGATGATCTCCAATATCTCCTCGCCGGGCCGCACCACGCCGCCGATCGTGGTGATCTTTACCGTGTTGACCACGCCGCGCATCGGGCTCAGCAGAACCGTGCGGTCCAACTGATCCTGACTGGCGCGCAGGGTCTGCCGCAGCGTCGCCAGCTCGCGCAACGTCTCGGCATAGGCCTCGGCGCGCTCAAGCTCGGCCTGCGTGACGATCTCCTCATAGCGTTTGGCGGCGTCGGCATGGGATTTGCGCGCCCGCGTCACCTCGATCAGCGCCACGATCTTCTGATCGAGCAGCCGTTCCAGCAGGCGCTTTTCCTCCGCCGCCTGTTCCAGCACGCGCTTGGCCCCCTCACTGCGCTGGACGAAATCCTCCTGCCGCGCCTTCAGGAGCGTGCGCTCCGAGGCCACCATCTCGGGCACCCGCGTGGCCAGGGCCGCAGGCACCGTCACATCGTATTGCCCCGCAAGCTCGGCCTCGAGCCGCAACTGGCGCACCTCCAGCCCCGCAATCTGTGCGCGCAGATCCTCCACCTCGGTCATGAAGCGCGTGTCATGGAGCCGCGCCAGAACCTGCCCGCGCTCGACGACATCGCCCTCGCGCACCCGGAGTTCGGCCAATATCCCGCCTTCGAGGTTCTGGATGATCTGCGGCCGCGAGTTCGAGATGAACACACCCGGCGCACGCACGATCTCGTCCACCCAGGCAAGCGACGCCCAGAGGACAAAGGCCCACACCGCCAGCGCGCAAAGCCAGATGGTCAGGCTCGGCCCCCCCATCCGCGCATTCAGATCGGCGATCATGCCGGTGGCGCTGCGCGTCTGTCCGCCCGCGTCGCTCATCTCGCCCCCCCTGCGCCCGCCTGCGCCAGATGCGCCAGAACCTGATCGCGCGGCCCGTCCACCGCCATGCGCCCCGCCTGCAATATCAGCGTCCGCGTGGTCAGGCTCAGGATCGGCATCCGGTGCGTGGCGATCACCGCCGTGCGCCCCTCCAGCCATGTCTCGAGCCGGCTCACCAGCGTGCGCTCGAGCGTCTGGTCAAGCGCCGCCGTCGGCTCGTCGAGCAGGCACACGCGCGGATCCTGCAACCACAGCCGCGCCCAGCCGATCGACTGCCTCTGTCCCTGGCTCAGGCCCTGCCCGCCATCGAGGATCTCCAGATCAAGCCCCTTGGCATGGCCGCGCACGAAGAGCCCCAACCCCGCGAAATCGAGCGCGGCCATCAGCCGGTCATCGTCACGTTCCATCAATGTCAGGTTGAGATTGTCGCGCAGTGTGCCCGCGAACAGCCGCACATCCTGCCCCAGATAGCCGATACCGCGACGCAGGTCGCGCGGGGCGATCTGACCCATATCCGTGCCGTCGATCAGGATGCGCCCCCTTGTCGGCGCATAAAGCCCCGACAGCAGCTTGAGAAAGGTCGATTTGCCCGATCCGTTGGTGCCCAGCACGGCCACCCGCTGACCGGGCTGGATCGCCAGCCCCGCGATATCGAGCACCGGGGCCGCGCCCTCCTCATAGCTGAACTGCACCTCGTGAAGCTGATAGCCCCCGTCAAGCCGCGCGCGCCGCAGATAGCTGCGCCCCTCGGCCTGATCCTGCTCGGCCAGCGCGATCCGGTCCAGACCCGTCAGCGCCGTGCGCACATTCGACCACCGCGCCAGCGTGCCCGAAAGCTGTGTCAACGGCCCCAGCGTGCGCCCCGACAGGATCCCCACCGCAATCAGCGTGCCGACCGTGAACTGACCGGCAAAGACCAGATAGGTCCCGGCGATCACCGCCGCGATATAGGTGGCCTGTTGCATCCCCTGCGACCAGGCCGTCAGGGCCGACCCCAGCCGTCGCTGCTCGCTCGATTTCAGCGCCTGAAGCGCCGTCAACTCGGCCCAGAGTCTGCGAAACCGGTCTTCGGCGCGCTGCGTCTTGAGGGTGTCAAGCTCGAACACCGCCTCGTGCAGAAGGCGCGCGCTGCGCACGCCCGCGCCCTGCATCTCCTCGGTCAGGCGCATCATTCGCCGCTGCATCAGCAGACCCGGCAGCACCATCACGACCGCGCCGGCAATCAACACCCAGACCACCGGTCCCGCGATCCCGGCGACCAGCAACAAAAACAGCACCACAAAGGGCAGATCGGTCAGCGTTCCGATGGTGGCGGCGGTAAAGAACTCGCGCACCGAACCGAATTCGCGCATCGCGCTGAAGAGCTGCGACGGCCCCTTGCCCGCCAGCTCCGAACGCATCCCCAGGATGCGATCCATCAGCAGGCGCTGCACGTTCAATTCCACCTGCCGTCCGGCCCCGTCAAGGATCTGCGCGCGCGCGGTCTTGAGCGCGCCCTCGAAGAGCAGCGCCAGCGCAGCACCGCCCGCCAGCACCCACAGCGTCGCCTCCGACTGGTGCGGGATCACCCGGTCATAGACCTGAAGCGCAAAGAGTGCGACCGCCACGGCCAGCAGATTGGCCACGAACGACCCCAGAGCTATTTCCGCGACATGGCGCCTGAGCGCGCCGAACTCGCCCCAGAACCAGTGCTTCGGCGCGTCAGGCAGATCGAGCGAGGCCGCCGGGGCCTCGGCCCGCAGCACCCGGCCCGCGAAATGGCGCCTGAATTCGGCCTCGGGCACCTCCGCGCGGGCATCAGGTGCCTCCGGCTCGTGGACCGTGACGATCCCGCGCGCCTGTTCCAGCACCAGAACCAGCCGCCCGCCGGTCATCTCGGCCAGCGCGGGCCACAGGTCCGGTGCCGGGGCCGCGACACGCGTTTCGTGCACGCTCAGCCCCGCCGCGCGCAGCCCCGCCGCCAGCGCCTCGGGCGCGGGGTCGATCCCGGCCATGGCCTCGCGCAGATCGACCTCCACAGCGCGCTGCCCCAGAAGGGACACGTGCGCGCTTGCCAGGCGCACGCGCGCCCCGAGCCGCCCGCCGCCGGGCGTGGCGAGGGGCCTGCCCGCGCCGCCCCCCGGCATCACGCTCAGATTGGCGGGCGTGTCGGTCAAATCCGGCTCCCTTCCGCCAGCACGCCAAGATGCGCCGCCAGTTCCAGCCGCGCGCGCGCCAGTTCGTATGTCAACGCCAGCGCCCGCGCCTGCCGCTCGGCAAAGGTTTCATAAACGCCGACCACATCCATCACCTGCCGCTGCCCGCCGTCATATTGCCGCTGGAAGAGGTCCAGGTTGGCGCGCGCCTGATCGCGCAACGCGCCCGCCTCGATGGCCTGCCGCGTCAGCGCGTCAAGCCGCGCATCCAGACGCCGCACCACCCGGTCGCTGTCCTCTGCGGCCTGCGCGCTCCGCCGCGTGGCGGCCTCCTTTTCGGCCTCGAGCGCGCGCAACTCCGCGCCGGTGCCGAGGCCCCAAAGCTGTTCGGTGCGCAACCGCACCGCGAAATCCGTGCTGCCGCCGCCCACCGTGCCGCCCGCGACCACGCCGGGCAGGAACCCCGCCCGCGCCACCATCGCTTCGGCCACATCGCGCTCGGCCTCGGCCTCGGCGCGCAGGACCGACAGCGCAACCGGCCCCTCGGCCACGCGCACCTCGCTCAGCCCGCGCACCCCGTCCATGGGCCGCGCCGCCATCGCCGCCAGTTCGGCCAGCGCCGTGCGCTCGGCCTCGGCTTGCGCGGCCATAACCTCGCGGATCTCGGCCAGCCGCGTGCGCAGCACCGTCAGGTCCGAGACATCCGACACGCCGCCCTTGACGCGCTCGGACATGATCCATTCGAAATGCGCCATATCCTCGAGCGTCTGCGCCTCAAGCGCGCGGCGCTCGCGTGCCTGCTCGGCCTCGAGATACAGCGTGAGGCCCGACAGAACACGGTTGTTCACATCCTGCGACAGCGTCACCGCCGCCACCTCCACATCCGCGGCGGCAAAGGCGCGCTCGGCCTTCTTGCGTCCATTGTCGAAAAGAACCTGCTCGATAATGAGCTGGCCCACCACGTCGCTCAGGCTGGTGAGGCTGATATTGGGCCCGATCCTGGGCAGCCAGTTCTTGGATGCGGCCTCGGCGCGCAGACGCGCGCTCAGGAGATCGGATTCGGCGCTGCGGCTGTAGCCGTCGAGCACCGCGCGCGCCACCTCGTGGAAACTGCCGCCCTCGGGCAAGGCCGAGCGCCGTGCCCGCAGATCGCTGATGAGCGGTGAGGCATCGCCTTGCAGGGCGCGCACGCTGTCCGGACCCGCGCCAAAGCGCGAGACCTCCGCGCCACCGCCGCTGCCTGCCCCAAGACAGCCCGCCAGCATCAGGCATGTGCCCGCCGCCGCCAGACCTCTTGCAACCCTCACCATACCCTGCCCCCTGACCGCTTTGGGCCTGTCATTGGAGGCGCGCCGCCCATCCGCACGGCGCGCCCCGGTATCGTCTCAGGTGACAACCTGGATGTCGCTGTCCACAACCACCGTGGCATCGTTGCCCAGCGTGTAGATGTCAAAGCTCTGGCCATCCACCGTGGTCGCGCCCTGCGCCTGCGCGCCGGTGATCGTCACGCGGTCATCCGCCCCGCCCTGCACCAGCACGGTATCGCCATTCTCCGACAGCGCCCGGATCTGCGCCTCGGTCAGGGTCAATTGCGCCTGATCCCCGAACCGAAGGTCGATGGTCTCGATATTGAACGCGCCCAGATTGGGGTTGGCGATATTGACCACCTGCGTCGCGGTCTCATCAAGCACCACATAGGTCGAGGCGGCGTTGCCCCCAGCATCCGTCGCCGTCACCACAAGCTGCGAGCCGTCCGGGATGGCCAGCGGCCGCCCGGCACCGTCGAGAAAGAAATAATCCGTCTCGCCGGTGAACGGGTTGTCCTGCACGCCAAGGTCAAGCTCGTTCACCGCCCCGCCCGCATCGACCCGGTGGATGGAAATCGCGTCATCGCCGGTCTCGACCGTGGCATTGCGATAGCCGTTGCCCTGCCGGAAATAACCAACGATCCCCGGCGTGTCCGGCGCGATCATGTCGAGCGTGAACCCGTCATTGATCACCGCCGTATTCCCGGCCCAGTCGGTCGCGGTCACGACCATCCCGACCGAGCCCTCGGTCACCGGCACCTCGCCCGCGGGCACCACCAATGACCAGTTGCCGACACCATCCACCACCGCATCATAGAGCCCGCCAAAGACCGCGACCTGTGCGGTCGATCCCGCCTCCACGCGCCCCGTGAGCGTCAGACCCGATGCCGCCTCGGAGAGGTTCACGACATTATCCGCTGTCACCGGCCCGGCATGGTCAAGCCGGTTCACCAGCGTATCAACCTGCACCGTATCGCTCAGCGTCGCGGTGTTGCCCGCGCGGTCCGTGACCTCCACCAGAAGGCCCGCCACCCGCTCGCCCGACGCGATTTCACCCGGCCCGAACCGCGCGGTCCAGTTGCCCGCCGCATCGACAACGGCCTCATGGCGCACCCCGTCGATGGTGATGAACACCCGGCTGCCGGGCTCTATGGTGCCGGTCACGTTGAAACCGCCGGTGGCGATGTCGTTGTTGATCACGTCGCGCCCATCCGCCCCGATGGCGATATTGAGATCACGCAGGCTCAGGTTCTCGACCACCGTATCGACGTGCGCCGTGCCCTCGACCCGCGCCTCGTTGCCCGCCGCATCGACGGTGCGCGCAGTCACGACCGGATCATGGGTGCCGCGTGTGATCTCGCCGCTGGCATAGGTGCTCTGCCACCGGCCCGCGCCATCGGCGATGACCGTATGCTCCACCCCGTCCAGGCTTACGATGACACGCGCGCCCGGATCGGCCTCGCCGGTGACGCGCACGCCCGCATCCGCTTCGGCGGCGTTGATCACCCCGTCCCCGCCGATCGAGGCGGCGTTGAGCATGAGATGCCCGGCTTCGGTATCCACGAGGATCGGCAGGCGCAACTCGGACGTGTTGCCCGCCGCGTCCGTGGCCACCGCAACCGCATCCTGGCCATAGGTGCCGCCGGGGATCTGCGCGCCGGTGAACGTGGCGCTCCAGGTGCCATCGGCACTCACCACGGCATTGACCTGCGATCCGGCAAAGCTCACCACCACGCTCGATCCCGGCTCGACCCGCCCGTTGAGCGTAAAGCCGCCGCCCTGTTCGGCGGCGTTGATCACGCCGTCCGCGCCACCCGGCGTGCCTTGCAAGGTGAAATCGCGCACCTCGGTATCGATCCGCACCGTGCCATTGACCTCGCTGCGGTTGCCTGCCGCGTCCACGGTCATGGCCCGAACCGGCGCATCATATTCGCCCCGCGCGATCCGGCTACCGAAGAAACCGGCGGTCCAGTTGCCCGCGTCATCGGTGACCACCGTGCGGGTCATCCCTGCAAAGCTCACCTCGACCACCGCCCCCGGTTCGGAGGTGCCGGTCACGGCCACAGAGCCGCCCGTCTCGGCAAGGTTCACGACCCCGTCGCCGCCGACCGCGCCCGCGTTGAGGCCAAGCGCATTGGGGTCGGTATCCACCGACACCGCCTGCCGCAACTCGCTGACGTTGCCGGCCGCGTCGGTCGCCACCGCGACCACCTCGCCGCCATAGGTGCCAAGCGGGATCTGGCCCGCCCCGAACGTCGCCGTCCAGGTGCCATCGGCGCTCACCACGGCAGTCACCTGCGACCCCGCAAAGCTCACCACCACGTTCGATCCCGGCTCCACCCGGCCCGACATGACAAAGCCCTCGGGCTGCTCGGCGGCGTTGATCACGGCATCCGCACCACCCGGATTGCCAACCATCTCGAAGCGGTTGACCAGCGTATCGACGTTGAAACTGCCGCTTGTGCTGCTCTCGTTTCCGGCGGCATCGACCGTATGCGCCGTCACCGTGGCAAGATACTCGCCCGCAGGCAGGCTGCCCGCCTCGTAGATCGCCGTCCAGGTGCCATCCGCGCCGGTCGTGACCTCACGCGCCACGCCCTCGACGCGGACCGTCACCACCGCGCCCGGCGTCGATGTGCCGGTGACCGACACCCCGCCTGCGGCCTCGGTGAAATTCACCACGCCATCGCCACCGACCGCGCCACCGTTGATCGTGATCGGGTGCGGCACCGTGTCGATGATCACTTGTTCGGTCACCACCGTGGAGTTGCCGAAACTGTCGCGCGCCGTGACCTCGACCGAGACGTCACGCTCGCCTCCCGGCACGTCGGCGGGGTCGAACACCACCTGCCAGCGGCCATCGGCCCCCACCACCGTCTCGGCGCGCGCGCCCTCGATGACCACGGTGATCGCGGCACCCGCCTCGCCGGTGCCGCCGATCTCGACGCCATCGCCGTGATCCACCAGATTGACGACATGTCCGCTCGCCGCCGTCCCCTCATCCACGCTGACCGCAGGCGGGGTCAGGTCGATCTCCACCGCCGGGCCATCGAGCACCGTCTCGCGGCCGTCCGGCTCGGTCACAATCACCGTGACATCATGCAGCCCGTCGGACGGGAAATTTCCGCCCGAAAACTCCGCAACCCAGTCGCCATTCTCATCGGCCGCCACCGTCACCTCACGGTCGCCGACCGTCACCACAACCTCGGAGTCGGGCTCGGCCCGCCCGGTGATCGTGACCGAAGGGTCAACAACCTCGTCACCGCCGATGACGATCGGCCCCGGCTCATTCACCGACGGCTCGATCCGCTCACGCCCGCCGCCGCCGCCGCCGCCGCCGCCACCGCCAACCAACGCCGCCGCCCCAAGGCCCGCGGCTCCCGCCGCGCCAGCCCCCAAGAGACCGCCCCCGCCCAGGAGCGCCGCGCCCAGCATCGACACGTCCTGATCCGATGTCACCGCCGCCACATCGCTGCCGCCGAGGAAAATAAGCTCGTCATCAGGGCTCCACTTGCCCCATTGCGCCGTCGGTCCATATTGCGCATAGACGGCACCATCGCCCCCCTCGATCAGGGTCACCTCGTTGAGATAGCCGTCGGCGCTGATGAAAAGGCGGCTCTCCGCCTGCCCGCCTGCACCATAATACCCCTCGAGCACCACGATCCGCCCGTCCGAGAGCGAAATCACGAGGTTCTGGCCATCGCGGCTGTAGCCACCGATTTCCGTCTGCCGAAGATTCAGGGAAATTTCCTGGCCGCTCCCGGCGGGAATGACGGTCACACCGTCCTGCCCCGGAACCGAACCATGGCTTGAAATGCCCGCATTTGTGCGGACGACATAATCAATCGCCTTCATGACACCACCACTCTTGCCTCAGATACACGCGCAATTTCGCGCTTTTTATGTGGGCTCAAAATAGCCATATTTGCCCGATCTCGCCAGAGTTTTGTTCGTCGTCTGAACCATTTTCGCGTTTTTCGCGCTCTGGTTGTCGTTTGGTGCCGCCAGGGCCGCTAACCTGAGTCCATTTTGCAACAGGGTGCCGCGCGCGCCTCTTGACGTGGCCGCCCCGGCTTTCCACTCTGCGACAGTCATCAATGTCCCGAGGGTCCATGCGCACGCATCTTGCCGATACCGTCTCGCTCCTGCGCGACCTCATCGCCTTCCCGACCATCTCGGAGGTCAGCAATCTCGACATGATCGCCTATCTTGCGCACCGGCTCGAAAGCTGCGGCGCGCGGGTCGATATCTTTCACGACGAGATCGGCCACAAGGCCAACCTCTTCGCCACCATCGGCCCCGAGGTGGATGGCGGTATCGTGCTCTCGGGTCATTCCGACGTGGTGCCGGTGGCCGAACAGGACTGGGCCACCCACCCGTTCGAGCTGGCCGAGGAGGGCGGGCGGCTCTACGGGCGCGGCACCTGCGACATGAAGGGCTTCATCGCCGCCGCCGTGGCCATGGCCCCGCTCTTCGCCGAGAAGGTGCGCGCGCGCCCCGTCCATTTTGCCTTCACCTATGACGAGGAAGTGGGCTGTTTCGGCGCCCAGGCCCTGGTCGAGAGCCTGCGCGCCCGTGGCCTGCGCCCCGGCGTGGCGATCATCGGCGAGCCGACCATGATGCGCGTGATCGAGGGGCACAAGGGCTGCTATGAATACACCACCCGGTTTCACGGTCAGGCGGGCCACGGCTCTGCCCCCGACCGGGGCGTGAACGCGGTCGAATACGCGGTGCGCTATGTCAACCGCTTGCTGGAACTGGCCGAGGCGCTGCGCGCCCGTGCGCCCGCCAGCAGCCGGTTCGATCCGCCCTGGACCACGATCAACACCGGCTCGCTCAAGGGGGGCGTGGCCCATAACGTCATCGCCTCCAACGCCGCCGTGGAATGGGAAATGCGCCCGGTGCAGGCTGTTGATGCGGCGTTCGTCAAGGAGGACCTGCGCCGCTATTGCGAGGAAATGCTGCTGCCGCGGATGCGCGCCATCTGCCCCGAAGCCGAGATTGTGACCGAGGTGATCGGCGAAGTGGACGGGCTGGAGCCGACCACCCTCAACGAGGCCCGCGATATCCTGCTGGAACTCACCGGCGCGAACGGGGCCGATCTCGTGCCCTTCGGCACCGAGGCGGGGCTTTTCCAGAGCTACGGCATGTCGGCGGTGGTCTGCGGCCCCGGCTCCATCGACCAGGCGCACAAGCCCGACGAATACGTGGCGCTCGACCAGTTGCAGCACTGTCTCGACATGCTGGGACGGCTTGGAGACAAGCTGGCAGCGTGACGCGCCCGCCAGTCTCAGGTTTTGCGGAAGGTCAGGTACTGCGGCGCGCGGCCCTCTTGCAGGGCTTTTTGCTCATAGCGCGTTGAAATCCAGTCATTCCACGGAGCGCGCCAGTCGGCAGGCCCCTCTGCCAGCCATTCGAACCCGTGGCGCGGCACCTCTTCGAGGGTCTGGCGCACATAGTCGGGAATATCCGTGGCCACCCGAAGAATACCTCTTTTTTTCATGATCCTGGAAAGCGGAGTCAAATAACCCCCGGTGACGAAACGCCGCTTGTGATGGCGCTTTTTCGGCCATGGATCCGGGTAGAGCAGAAAGCTGCGCGAGATCGATCCCTCGGGCAGGACATCGAACATGTTGCGGACATCGCCGGGATAAACCGCTATGTTTTTCGCCCCCGAGGCCCGGATCTTGCCGAGGAGCATCGCCACCCCGTTGATGTAGGGTTCGCAGCCGATGATCCCCACATCGGGGTTGGTCACGGCCTGATGCACCATATGCTCGCCACCGCCGAACCCGATCTCGAGCCATATCTCCCGGTCTCCGAAATACTCTTTCAGATCAATGGGATTTCGGTCGGGATTGACGTCCCAATCAACCGCACCGGGCGAGAGCGCACAGAGGTCCTCGTCCAGCCACGCCGCTTGGCGTGGCTTCAGGGTCTTGCCCTTGAACCGCCCGTGAAAATTGCGCCAGGGCGCGCCGGTGGGGTGCTTGCGATCACTCATGATACCTAAAGTGGCGCGCGAAGTTCGCGCGCCAAAACCTTGATCAGACGGCTTTTTTCAAAGCTTCGACAAGATCGGTCCGCTCCCACGAAAACCCGCCATCGGCCTCCGGCGCGCGCCCGAAATGGCCATAGGCGGCGGTGCGCGCGTAGATCGGTTTGTTGAGGTCCAGATGCTCGCGAATGCCGCGCGGGGTCAGGTCCATGCATTCGGCCACCGCTTTTTCAATCGCGGATTCATCCACTTGCCCGGTCCCGTGCGTGTCCACATAGATCGAGAGCGGCTTGGCCACGCCGATCGCATAGCTGACCTGAAGCGTGCAACGCTGCGCCAGCCCCGCCGCCACCACGTTCTTGGCGAGATAGCGTGCCGCGTAAGCCGCTGATCGGTCTACCTTTGTCGGATCCTTGCCCGAAAACGCGCCGCCGCCATGCGGGGCCGCGCCACCATAGGTATCGACGATGATCTTGCGCCCCGTGAGGCCCGCATCGCCGTCCGGTCCGCCGATGACGAAAGTTCCCGTCGGGTTCACATGCCATTCGGTATGCTCTGTAAGCCATTCTTTCGGCAACACTTCCCGAATATACGGCTCGACGATGGCGCGGATGTCGTCGCTCGTCTGCGCCTCGTCCGAGTGTTGCGTCGAGAGCACGAGTTGCGTCACCTCGACCGGCTTGCCGCCCTCGTAGCGCAGCGTCAGCTGTGATTTGGCATCGGGTCCCAACGTCTTTTCGATACCCGATTTTCTCACCTCGGCCAACCGCTTGAGAATGGCGTGGGCATAGAGGATCGGCGCGGGCATGAGTTCGGGCGTCTCATCGACCGCATAGCCGAACATGATCCCCTGATCGCCCGCCCCGTCGCGGTCAACCCCTTGGGCGATATGCGCCGACTGAGGATGAAGCATGTTGTGCAACTGCAAGGTATTCCAGTGAAACTCTTTCTGTTCATAGCCGATGTCACGGACGCACTCCCGCACGATCCCGTCGATCCGGCCCATGAATTCCGCAAGGCGCGACTTGTCGGTCAGCCCGACCTCGCCGCCGACCACCACGCAATTTGTGGTCGCAAAGGTCTCGCACGCCACGCGCGCGTTGGCCTCTTCGCTCAGGAACGCATCGAGGATCGAGTCCGAAATCCGGTCGCAAACCTTGTCCGGGTGCCCCTCCGAAACGGATTCGGAGGTGAAAAGGTAGTTCTGTCGTGCCATGAAAACGCTCCGTTGGATACATCCGCCACGCCAGGAAGCCGTTGTGACGGGATTGGCGCTCGATACGCCCACGCACCCCGCGCGTCAATCGCCAACTGTGCGCGCGCGCCGCCTGTTGCGCCAGAGTGACAATGCCAGCAAAAGAACATGGAAAACCAGCATCGGAGCATCCCCAAGCCGCGCATAGACCGTCTCGGGCAAAGGCGGCGGCAGGGCTGCGTCGCGCCAGCCCGCCTCTCCCAGCGGGATCCACTCGGTAAGCTCGCCGGTCGCGTCGATCATCGCCGAAACGCCGGTATTGGCGACACGGATCATCGGCAGGCCCATTTCGGCGCTGCGCAAACGCGCCTGGGCAAGGTGTTGATACGGCCCGGAAACCTTCCCGAACCAGGCATCGTTGGTTATGAGCAGGATCATATCCGCCCGCCCCGGCGCTGCCCGCAGATCGCGTGCGAACACGCTTTCGTAGCAGATGAGCGGCAGTGCCCGCCCAAGCGGCCCGAGATCGAGAAGCCGCGCGCCCGGACCGGAGGAATAGCCCTGCCCCTCATTCGACGCGAGACCGTAGATACCCAGACTGCCAAGAAAATCCCCGAAAGGCATGAACTCGCCAAAGGGCACGAGATGGTGCTTGTCGTAGACTTCGTTGACCACGCCACCGGGCTCGATCACCGCCATTGAGTTGAAAATCCGCCGCCCTTCCGAGCGTTGGATCCCCAGCACCACCGGCGCGCCCCGCGCAGAGGCCGCCACCGCCTCAAGCGTCTCGCCCGCGTTCTCGAGCCAGACCGGCACCGCCGTTTCCGGCCAGACCACCAGATCGGGCACAGCGCCCGCCGCCGTAAAGGCGCGTTGGCGGTCAAAGAAAAGCTGAACCTTGTCGGGGTCCCATTTCTCGTGCTGCGCGGCATTGGGCTGGATGAGGCGCACCACCCGCGCACCCGCCCCTGCCCCCGCTTCAGGCGTGAGCGCGGCCCCCAACGGCCAGAGCGCGGCCAGCCCGCCAAGCGCCAGCGCGCCGCGCCCCCGCTGCCCCGCCACCACGTGCCAGAGCGCAACCCCCGCCCCCAGAACGAGCACGAGCAGCCCCGGCGCGCCCAGATACGACGCCCAGTGCAACAGCGGCGTGTCGATCAGCGCGTGACCCGCCTGCGCCCAGGGAAAGCCTGTGAAAAGCCAGCCGCGCGCGATCTCGGCCAGACCCAGTCCGGCCACGAAACCTGCCGCTCCTCCACCCAAGGCGCGGGCGAGGGCCAGCCCCGCCCCCCAGAAAAGCGCCATGCCCGCTGCCAGCCCCACAAGCGCGAACGGCGCCATCCAGCCATGGCGCGCGGCATCGACCATGAACGGCTCGGTGATCCAGTGCAGCGCCAGCAGGAAATGCCCCGTGCCCACCATCCAGCCAAGCACCGCCGCCCCGCGCCAACCCTGCGCCCGCCGGTAAAGTCCGTAAAAAGCAGCCATCCCGACCACCGTCAGCGGCCAAAGGCCCCACGGGGCCTGCCCAAGCGCCGCCAGCGCCCCCAAACCCCAGTAGAGCGTCAGGCGTCCCGGCCAGGACCAGCGCGCTGCCCGCGCCAGCACCGCCTCAGCCATGCGCCGGGGCCTTGAGCCGCACACGCACACGCTTGATGCGGCGCGGATCGGCCTCGACCACCTCGATGGTCGGCCCGGCGGGATGCTCGATCACCTCGCCGCGCACCGGCACCCGCCCCAGCAGCATGAAGACCAGCCCGCCCAGCGTGTCGATTTCTTCCTCGTCCACCTCGTCGGCTTCTGTCAGCGACAGGCCGATCTCGGCCTCGAACTGATCGAGCGGCGTGCGCGCCAGCGCCACGTAACAGCCCGGCGCCTCCTCGGTCCAGAGCGCATCCTCGTCGGTGTCGTGCTCGTCCTCGATCTGGCCCACCACTTGTTCGATCAGGTCCTCGATGGTCACAAGCCCGTCCACCCCGCCATATTCGTCGATCACCAGAGCCATATGCCGCCGCTCTGCCTGCATTTTCTGCAACAGCACCCCGATGGGCATGGACGGGGGCACAAACAGCAGCGGCCGCAACATCTTGCGCAGCGCAAAACCCGCCCCCTTGCCGTTGAACCCGTGCTTGAGCGCGAAATCCTTGAGGTGGATCATGCCAAGCGGCGAGTCGAGGGTGCCCTCATAGACCGGCAGGCGCGTCATGCCGCTCTCGCGGAACACCTGCACCAGATCGTCGATCCCGATATCGACCGGAACGGCGACAATCTCGGCGGTGGGGATGGCCACATCCTCCACGGCCATGTCGCGCAGATTGCCCATGCCGGGCACGGGGCTGCCAAACGTGCCCGCCCCGTCCTCGCTGTCATCCTGCGGGTTGAAGATGCCGAAAACCCGGCGGAAAAACCCGCCCGTTTCCTCGGTCCCGGTCATGTCCTCCGGCTGCGCGCGTTGCGCCGCAGTAGGAGATCCGTCGCTACTCTCGCCCATCCATCTCTTCTCAGGTGCCGGGGTCCTGCCCCATCATGTGCTAATATGGGTCACGAACACCCAGTTTGCCAAGTATCGCCACCTCGGTTGCCTCCATCAGCGTGGCATCCGGGTCACGGATGTGGTCATAGCCCAGCAGATGCAGCACCGCGTGAACGGTCAGATGCGTGACATGATCGGCGAATGGACATCCCGCCTCCGCCGCTTCACGCGCGCAGGTGTCATGGGATATGGCAATATCACCGAGAAAGCCATCCTCCCCCGGCTCCGGCGGCACAGGTCTGTCGCCTGCGCGCGCGGGCGACAGATCCTCGGCGGGCCAACTCAATACATTGGTGGGCGCGGGCTTGCCCCGGAACTCGGCGTTGAGCGTGGCAATGCGGGTGTCATCGCAGGCCAGAAGGCTGATTTCCCAGTCGCCGGGCACCAGACCCAGATGCGCCAGTGTCGCCTCTGCCGCGCGCGCCGCCAGCGCCTCCAGCCCCGCCGCCCGCCAGCGGTCGTCCTCGATCATCACCTCGACGGGCATGGCCTAGCCATCCGCCTCATATGCCTCGATGATCGCCGCCACCAGCGGGTGGCGCACAACGTCCTTCGCGGTGAAATAATTGAAACTGATCTGCGGGATATGCGTCAAAAGCCGCTCGGCATCCGCCAGCCCCGAGGGCACCCCGCGCGGCAAATCAATCTGCGTGCGGTCGCCGGTGATGACCATGCGCGAGCCTTCGCCCAGACGGGTGAGAAACATCTTCATCTGCATGGATGTCGCGTTCTGCGCCTCATCGAGCACGACAAAGGCATTGGCCAGCGTGCGGCCGCGCATGAAGGCCAGGGGCGCGATCTCGATGCGCTTTTCCTCGATCAGCTTCTGCACCTGCTTGCCGGGCAGGAAATCGTTCAGGGCATCATAGAGCGGCTGCATGTAGGGATCGACCTTGTCCTTCATGTCGCCGGGCAGATAGCCCAGTTTCTCGCCCGCCTCCACCGCCGGACGGCTGAGGATGATCCGGTCGACATGGCCCTCGATGAACATGTTCACGCCGACCGCCACGGCCAGATAGGTCTTGCCGGTGCCCGCAGGCCCGATGCCAAAGGCCAGTTCATGCGCGAAGAGCGATTTGACATAGGCTTTCTGCGCCTCGGTGCGCGGCTCCACGAGCTTCTTGCGTGTCTTGATCTCGACCGAGGAGCCGCGAAACATCTCAAGCTGATCACCGTCAAGGGTGCCTGTGTCCTCACCGCCGCCCATGCGCAATTCACGGTCCACATCGCCGCGCTCCACCGATTTGCCGGCCTCGAGCCGCGCATAAAGCGCCTCCAGAACCGCCACCGCCGCCTGAACCGCGCCGTCCTCACCCAGCACCGCAAGCTGATTGCCACGCCGCACGATCTGAACCGCCAGGACGCGCTCGATCTCGGCAAGGTTGCGGTCATATTCGCCGCACAGGTCGATCAGGAGCTTGTTATCGGGAAACTCGACCGCAGCCTGATGCATCGCGGTCATGTCGGGGGCGGGGGGCGGTGCGCTGGTTCCCAAACAAATCTCCCAGAGTCGGATGTCTGTCCCACAGTGCCAATATGCGCCGCGCGGCGCAAGCGTGGGAGCGGAAAAAGAACGGGGCGCGCCTGCGCCCCGTTCTCGTCATCCCTCGCCATGCCATTCTCAGAGCGTATCGGCGATCCGGCTGCCCTTCTTGAACGGCCCGGTCGCCACAGTGGGCGGGGCGATGCCCGAGCAGACCGGCTTGCCGTAGCGGTCCATCCGTGCCGAAAGATATCCCTCGACCCCGTCATCGATGATCCAGTGATCGCACCCGTTGGGATCGACCCAGATACCGGCCCGAAGCTGGCTCAGGTGCTTGCGGTCGGTGCCCCGGTCGAGGCTCTTGTCGGGACCGACGGTGCCGTGCCCACCTGTGCAGGCCGCCAGAAGCCCGACAACGGGCAGGGCAAAAACGATTTTGACAATGCTCATAGCAGGGACCCCTCAGCGCCAGCACATGATTTCGACACGGCGGTTTTCCGCCATGCCCGCGGCGGTATTGTTCGTCGCTCTGGGCATCCGCTCACCGTAGCCGCGCACGTCCGAGATGCTGGCACCGGTGCTGCGCGCGACCGACGCCACGGCATTTGCGCGGCGCAGCGACAGGCCCATGTTGTATTCATCCGAGGCGCGGCTGTCGGTATGTCCGACGATGGTATAGGACACGGCCCCGGCAGACTGGAAGAACTCTCGCAACCGCTGTTGTCCCGAGGGGCTGATCCGCGCGCTGTCGGTGGCAAAAAGCTGGTCGGTATTGACCACCCCGCACAGGTTCACCTCGCGGCAGACCGGAATGCCCTGACGGGTGACATGCGGGCTCATGTAGCCTTCGGCCCCGTCATCCATGACCCAGTGTTCACAGCCGTCCGGATCGATCCAGATCGTCGGGATATAGCGCTCACCCACCACGGTGCGTTGCCGCTGCTCCTGCGCCTGCGCCGTGCTGGCAACCGCCGAAAGCGCAAGCGCCCCGATGACAGCCGCGCCGACAAGACTGTGCAGAATATCAGACCGTTTCTTAGTCACTATCCCCGTCCCCCACTTCTTGAACGATATTCCCTTTCGGATCATCGTTATATCAAATGCAGGCCAAGTTTAACAAATTTGCCTTCGAAGTGAAGCAAATTCCACCAGATATTGTGGCGAGAGAGGAAACAATCTCTAGCGCGCCGCAAATTTGCCCCAATTGGCCGTCTCAGGCGGCGGGGATTCGGCCGCCAAGCGAGTTTGGCCCGCTCTCGACAATTTCCACCTGCATCAGATCACCCACGTTCAGGTTTCCGCCTGTCACATGCACTGCGTGCAGATGGTCGGATTTGCCCACCATCTGCCCCGGCATCCGACCCGGCTTTTCGAAAAGGACCCCCACGCGACGCCCCACCATCGCATCCTGAATGGCGCGTTGCTGGCGGGTGATCAGCGCCTGCAACCGGTGCAGCCGCTCGGATTTCTCGGCCTCATCCACCTGCGCGCGCTCCGCCGCCGGGGTGCCGGGGCGGGTGGAATATTTGAACGAGAACGCCTGCCCGTAGCCCACGGCCTCGATCAGATCGAGCGTGGCCTGGAAATCGGCCTCGGTCTCTTCGGGGAAGCCCACGATGAAATCGCCCGAAATGAGGATATCGGGCCGCGCCGCGCGGATGCGCTCGATCAGCCGCAGATAGCCCTCGGCGGTGTGCTTGCGGTTCATCCGTTTCAGGATGCGATCAGAACCGGACTGCACCGGCAGATGCAGATAGGGCATGAGCTTGGGGCATGTGCCATGCGCCTCGATCAGGTCATCGCTCATGTCATTGGGGTGACTGGTGGTGAAGCGGATGCGCTCCAGCCCGTCGATGTCATTCAAGGCCCAGATGAGCCGCGCGAGGCTCCAGTCGCCCCCCTCGCCCGCCCCGTGATAAGCATTCACATTCTGCCCCAGCAGGGTGATCTCGCGCACGCCCCGTTCCACCAGATCGCGCGCCTCTTCCAGCACGCGCGCGGCCGGGCGGCTCACCTCGGCCCCGCGGGTATAGGGCACCACGCAGAAGGCGCAGAACTTGTCACAGCCCTCCTGCACGGTCAGGAACGCGGTCGGGCCGCGCGCGGCCTTTGGTCGGTGGCGCAGGGTGTCGAACTTGTCCTCCAGCGGGAAATCGGTGTCGAGCGCCTTTTCCCCCGCGCGCAGCCGCGCCTCCATCTGCGGCAGGCGGTGATAGCTTTGCGGCCCCACCACCATATCCACGAGCGGCTGGCGGCGCATGATTTCCGCCCCCTCCGCCTGCGCCACGCACCCCGCGACGCCGATTTTCAGATCGGGCTTTTCGTCCTTCAGCGCGCGGAACCGGCCCAGTTCCGAATAGACCTTCTCGGCGGCCTTCTCGCGGATATGGCACGTGTTCAGCAGGATCATGTCGGCATCCGCCGGATCCGTTGTTTCCACATAGCCCGCGCCGCCCATGGCCTCGGCCATGCGCTCGCTGTCATAGACGTTCATCTGACAGCCATAGGTCTTGATATAAAGCTTCTTCGGAGCCGCCATGCGCCCGCCTCCCGGCCTTGGGTTCATGTCGCGTTCCTACATCACGCCCGCCCCCTCTTGCAATGCCCGCCGGGATTGGCGATTCTGCGGCAAACCGGTCAGGACGGATCACATGACGGCACCGACGCTCACCGCGTTTCTCGCGCAACCCGGCACGGCGCTCGCCAAGGGACCGGTGGCCATGGTCTTTGCGGAGGACACGACCGAGCTTGACTCGACGCTGCGCCACCACCTCGACCTGGGGTTCAAATCGGTGCTGTTCCTTGCGCCGGACGTTTTCGACGTGGCCCCGGATGTGGCCGGGGATCCGAGACTAACCCGCATCCGCCACGATCTTGCGGCGGGCGACACGGTCACCGAGGCGGTCAACGCCGTGATCGACAAGGCCCCCGGCCTCTGGCTCTATTACTGCTACAACGCCGAATACCTGTTCTACCCGTTCTGCGAGACGCGCACCGTGGGCGAATTGCTGGCCTTTCACACAGAGGAACGGCGCGCCGCGATGCTCACCTACGTGATCGACCTCTACGCCCCCGACCTTGACCGCCACCGCAACGCGGTCTGCCTCGAAGAGGCGCATATGGACCGCTCGGGCTACTATGCGCTTGGCCGTCCCGATCCGGCCAACCACAACCACCCCCGCGAGCGGCAGCTTGATTTCTTCGGCGGGCTGCGCTGGCGCTACGAGGAACATATCCCCGCACACCGGCGCAAGATCGACCGCATCGCCCTTTTCCGGGCCGCACCGGGGCTGCGCCTGCGCGACGATGACACGTTCTCGGACGAGGAATACAACACCTATGCCTGCCAATGGCACAACAACCTGACCGCTGCGCTGGTCTCGTTCCGCACCGCCAAGGCGCTCAAGCGCAATCCCGGCTCCACCTTCGATATCCACAGTTTCAAATGGCACAATTCCGTGCCGTTCGAGTGGCATTCCCGGCAATTGCTCGATCTGGGGCTGATGGAACCGGGCCAATGGTTCTGAACGCCGCATCTATTGTCAGTTGCGCGCAAACCTGCCGCACCTGACGGGGATCAGTCCAGCCCGCGTTCGGTCACGATCATGACGCGCGAGGCCCCTGACGCGCGCAGGTCGCGTGCCAGATCGACCAGGGTGATCGCAGACAAGGCCTTGTCGGGCACGATCCGCACCACGTCGCGCTCTTCCTCGGGGCGTGCGGCGTGGAAGGCCTGCGCCGAGGCGACGGGCGCGCCCCGATAGGTCAGCCGGCCGTCGGGGTGCACGACAAGCGTATCGGGCGGCGCACGGCCATCGAGATCGGACGTGCTCACGAGCCTCAGATCCCGGTCCATCGGCGGCGCAATGGTGCTTGCGACCATGAAAAAGACCAGCATCAGGAAAACCACATTGATCAGGGCAATCGTGGGCTCGATCCGCGAGCGATGTCTGGGTCTGCGCATCACGACCCCAACACGCTGATGCTGAGCCGGTCAATGCCGCGCAGGATGACAAGAACATCGGTCAGCCTCTGCGCCGTCACATCGACAGCCAGGCTGACGATCACCTGCAAGCCGTCCGCATCGGGGGCCATGTCGGCGAATTGGTCCTTCAGGGCCCCCAGCCCGACCTCCTGACCGTTCACGCGCAGGCTCTCCTGCCCCAGTTGAAGAAAGCTCCGCCGCAGGTCGGCCTTGTCGGCACCGCCCGCATTGGCGGAGGACAACTCCACCTCGGCAAAGCGCGAAAAGGTCGAGGACAGCATGAAAAACAGCAGCAAGAGGAAAATGACATCGATCAACGATGTCATGGACAGGCGCCGCCGCCGGGCCTGCCTACGCATGGGCGGGCTCCATCGCGGCTTGTCGGTCGGCCCCACGCTGACCCTGCGGGTGCAGGACGGCGGCAATCGCCCGTTCGGCAGTCACGCGCTCGGCATCCATGCGCCCCTCGAACCAACTGAGCACCATGGCCGTGGGCATTGCCACCGCAAGGCCCGCCGCCGTGGTCAGCAGCGCCACCCAGATACCGCCCGCCAGAAGCGACGGATCGACCTGCGCCCCGGCCTCCTGAAGCGACTGGAACGCGTCGATCATCCCCAGAACCGTGCCGAAAAGCCCCAGAAGCGGGGCAAGCTGTGCCACGCTGTCCAGCAGGCGAAACCCGCCCTCCAGCCGGGCGAAGCGCACCTCGGCTTCCGCCTCCAGCCGCTTGGCGTCTTGCGGTTCCGAGGAAAAGGCCATCTCGACCACCGGCGCGAGGTAGCTTCTGGATTGCCTGAGCGCGCGCAGGGCGGCGCTCCGGTCGCCCCGGTCCCAGGCGTTGACGGCCTCTTTCAGGGCCCGGTGCCGCCCCACCCCGACCGCGAAAAACTGCCATAGCTTGTAGAGGATGGTCGCCAGGGTCACGACCGAGACCGCCAGCAGGATCATCACGACCGGCCCGCCGAGATCGGCGATCCGACGCAGGCCTTCAAGAACCTGTGTCATCCGATCACCTCGATCCCGGTGCGCGTCCCGAGGATCAGCCCCGCCTCGCAGGCGTTCGCGGCCAGATCCGGGGCCTGACAGGTGTTGGCCCCGTTGATCAGGACGCGGCTCAGGCCGTCGCAGGTGACACCCGTGATGGTGAACTGACGCACCCGGGGGCGACCGGACGGCAGCGCGCCGAAATCGAACAGGGTCAGCCGCTCCACCTGACCGGCGCTGTCGAACAGCACGGTTTCATACACCGCCTTTTCGATCGGTCCGGCATGTCCGTTGGTCACCAGAAAACTCAGCGTGCAACTGCCCTCATTGGACTTCACCGCATTCAACTCGATCGCGACAGCCGCGCCCGCCCCCGCGTCCTGTGCCACCGCTCCGGTGGCAAAGCAAAGGCCGGCACCAAGCGCCACGCCCGCCAGTCGCATCATCTTCATCTGCATCTTCCTCATGTGATCGCACCGCCCCGACCAGTTGAGAGGCGCGGCGGTTGGCATGTCAAGCTCGGGTCTGCGGGCCACCCGCCGCGACCGGAATCGCCCCTTGCGCGCGGCGCCGGTTTGGTGCCCGGAGCGTCCGGGACTTGTGAATCCGTCCATGAGATCACCTTCTTTGATACGAGAAAACCATTGTCTGGCTGGTGCCATCCGGCGTTGGCGGGAACGGGGCGGCGCGCCTGACCTGAGCGGCAGCGGCACGCCTGATGTTCGGAGGGCCGGAACTGCTCAGGATATTGACCCAGGCCACAGAGCCGTCGGGATTGATCCCGAATGACACCTGCGCCGACCCACGCGCCGAGGGATCGACGGCCGGAAAGCGGTTGAGCTGAACCAGAATCTGACCGGCGTAATTGCCCGAGATTGCATTGCCGGGGTTGCGCGACCCGCTGAAGCCGGTCGCCCCGGACCGCGCGGCCCCGCGACCGGCGGCAAACGGATCAATGCCGGTGCGCCTGTAGCTGGTCAGCGGGGATTCGATCGTCCGGTTCAGGCGCCCGCTTTGCGCGCCATCCCTCACACCTGCGGTCGCCATGGACGGCCGCTCCTTTGGCGGGCGCAAGGACGTTGTGACAACCGGGCCCGTTTCTTCCTCGCTGTCCTCGGCGGTCAGGGTCTCGGGGGTCTCGGGCGCGGGGGCGACCGCAATCTCCGACTGATCGGGCCGTAGCACCTCGGGTTCCGGGATGAGCGCGGGGCTTGCGGACGGGGCGGGCGCGGGCGCGACGGGCTGCACGGTTTCGGCGGTTGACAGGGGGGCTGCGTCGCTGTCCATCGGCTCCGCCGGATCGGGAGTTTCCACCTCTGTCCCTTCGGGTGCATCTGCCTGCGTCTCGGCCTCGGGCGGCGTGAGGACCGGCGCATCCGCGACGGTGTCATCCTCGCCGCCCGCTGGCTCTGCGGTGTCGGGTGCGGTCTCTGACACGGGCTCATCGCTCCCGGACGGATCGGCAGCGTCCGGTTCCACCACATCGACCGACCCGGTATCGGGCGCGAGGACATCCTGGGGATTGTCGGAGGCCACCAGCGCCTGGGTCGTGGGGGGGTCCTCGGTCACCGGTTCGGGTGGCGTCACCTCGGGTGGGTCGGGCACCGGGGCAGGCTCCGGCGCGGGAGACGCAGCCGTGGGTTCGGCCAGATCCTCGAAGGCGCTGCCGACATCGGCCAGTTCCGAACCGGCACCGTCTTCCGGGGCCGCCTGATCCTCGCTGGAGGTGACGCGCAGCCCCAGGCCGTGCAGAAGCAACGACAGCACAATGGCCACGACCGCAGCATAAATCGACCCCCTGATCATTCAGGCCGACGGGCTTTGGACAGAGTGGCGAGCACGGCCATGACCCACCAGAAAGACCCGGTGAGGTCTGGCAAGGGCAAGGCGGTGACACGACATGGTTGGTTTCCTTATCCGACCGACACCACGCGCCGAGACCATTCAGCGCACGTCAGGGTCCACCGGCCAGTGCCGTCTGAAGTTACCGCAACTATCCGCCCTGCGGTAGGGCATCCTACACGTTTGTGATATGGGGTCAGAACACCGGACGGCAACTCGGCCCTCTGCGCCCCTTTCACGGGCGCGACGGATACCGATGATCCGGCACAGGGATCGACAGCACCTGCACGCGCCTGATCCCGGTCACGCGGACCAAGGCGCGACGTGACGCGCCGCCGGTCCTATCCGGTATCCTCGCCCATCCCCCCGCGTCCCGCAGCCGGGACATCGGCCGCGCGTGGATCACTGCCCTGACGCATCCCGAACACCGATCGCAGGATCTCTGACAGCCCGGCCACGTCCCGCCCGTCGAAGGCCGCAGGCTGGTCGCTGTCGATATCGAGCACACCGATCAGCGCCCCCGCCGCGTTCCACACCGGCAACACGATTTCCGAGCGCGTGGACGCAGCACAGGCGATATGGCCCGCAAACGCCTCCACGTCATCGACGAGTTGCACCTCGCCCGTGCGTGCCGCCGCCCCGCAGACGCCCCGCGAGAACGGGATCACAAGGCAACCATGCCCGCCCTGATACGGCCCGATCTTGAGCATTTCCGGCCCGGTCACCCGGTAGAACCCGGTCCAGTCGAACCGGTCATCGGCATGGTGCAACTCGCACACCACCGTGGCCATGAGCGCGACCTCGTCGCTCTCGCCCTCGGTCAGCGACAGGATCGCGCGGGTGGTGGCGGGGTAGTCGATACGCATCGGCGCGCTCCTCTCGAAGTGGGCGTGGAGGCCAGCCCCCACACGCAGGGTAAAGTGGGGGCCAGCCCCCACACGCAGGGTAAAGTGGGGGCCAGCCCCCACACGCAGGGTCAAGTGGGGGCCAGCCCCCACACGCAGGGTCAAGTGGGGGCCAGCCCCCACACGCAGGGTCAAGTGGGGGCCAGCCCCCACACCCCCGGGATATTTCAGGCCAGAAGAAACTCAGACCCGTTCGATGGCAATCGCCGTGCCCTCGCCGCCACCGATGCAGATGGCGGCAACGCCGCGTTTCAGCCCCCGCTTTTCCAGCGCGTTGAGCAGCGTCACCATGATCCGCGCCCCCGAGGCCCCGATGGGATGGCCAAGCGCGCAGGCCCCGCCATTGACGTTCACCTTCTCGCGCGGCAGCCCCATTTCGTGCATGAAGGCCATGGGCACCACGGCAAAGGCCTCGTTCACCTCCCAGAGATCGACATCGCCCACGCCCCAGCCGAGGCGCTTGAGCAGTTTTTGCGCCGCCGGAACCGGCGCGGTGGTGAACCAGCCCGGCGCCTGTCCGTGGCTGGCATGGCCGAGGATGCGCGCGCGGATAGTGAGGCCGCGCGCCTCTGCCGTCTCGCGCGCGGCGATGACCAGCGCCGCCGCGCCGTCGCTGATCGAGCTGGAATTGGCCGCCGTGACCGTGCCGCCCTCGCGGAACGCCGGTCTGAGCTGCGGGATCTTCTCGGGGCGCGCCTTGGCGGGCTGCTCATCGGTGCTGATCGTCACCTCGCCCTTGCGCGTGCGAATCGTCACCGGCGCGATCTCTCCCTCGAACGCGCCCGATCTCTCCGCTGCAAGAGCCCCTTCCAGCGAGCCGAGCGCATAGGCGTCCTGCGCCTCACGCGTGAACTGGTATTTCTCGGCGCAATCCTCGGCGAAGGTGCCCATCAGGCGGCCCTTGTCATAGGCATCCTCCAGCCCGTCGAGAAACATGTGGTCGATCACTGCGGCATGGCCCAGCCGCGCCCCGCCGCGCATCTTGGGCAAGAGGTATGGCGCGTTCGACATCGATTCCATGCCGCCCGCGATCATCGTGTCTGCCTGGCCCAGCGCGATCTGATCAAAGGCCATCATCGCCGCCTTCATGCCTGAGCCGCACATCTTGTTGAGCGTGGTGGCGGGCACCTCCTCGCCCAATCCGGCCAGAAATCCGGCCTGCCGCGCCGGGGCCTGTCCCTGCCCCGCAGGCAGCACGCAGCCCATCAGGACCTCATCCACCGTAGCGGCGCGCGCATCCCTCAGCGCCGCCCGGATCGCCGCACCGCCCAGTTCCGCCGCCGGCACCCCGTCGAAATCGCCCTGAAAGCCGCCCATGGGCGTGCGCGCCGCCCCCGCGATCACCACTTCCCGCATTCTTGCCCCTCCTTGTGAAAACCTGGCCCGTGCTTACCGGATGGAAAGGAATCGGGTCTAGCCTTCCTTGTATTACTACGTAGCGGAGGCAGGATGAAACTCGAGGTAACCAGTCACGAAAAGGTGCGCATCATCACGGTGCCGGAGCCGCGCATCGACGCCGTCGGCGCACTCAGGTTCAAGGAGGCGATGCGCGCGGCCACCACCGACGGGCCCGATCATGTCGTGCTCGACCTCGGGCAGGTGCGCTTTGTCGATTCGAGCGGGCTTGGCGCGATTGTCGCGGCGATGAAACAGATGGGGGCCGGGCGCAGGCTCGATCTGGCGGGGCTCACGCCCGATGTGGCCAAGGTGTTCCGGCTCACGCGCATGGACACGGTCTTTGTCATCCACGAGGATGCCGAGGCCCCGCTGCGCCGCGCCACGGGCTGAGCGCGGCGCATCCACGCAAGAGGGGAGACAGATGGCGGAGGCGTTTCACCGGCGGATCGCGGCTGACGGCATGGCCGTGCGCGCCCTGCTGGCCGAGATACGCGGCTGGCTCTCTGGACGGGGTCTCGACGATGCCGCATGTGGCAAGATCGAGATTGTCCTGGCCGAGGCGCTCAACAACGTGGTCGAGCACGCCAGTCTGGACCCAAAGGACGAGATCGCACTCGACATGACGCTCGCACCGGACGGTGTCGGGGTGGACCTGCGCGATCGCGGCGCGCCCCTGCCCGGCCTGACACCGCCCCGGGGCGATCCGCCGCCCCTCGCCGGGGACCGCGAAAACCTGCCCGAGGGGGGATTCGGCTGGTTCCTGATTCGCACGCTGACGTGCGGGCTGCACTACGCGCGCGAGGGCGGGGAAAATCACCTGTCGCTCCGGTTTGCCCCCGAAAACAAGGCGGAACGCAACCCCTGAGACGCATCTTTCAACCCTCGCGTGTGCCCGTCCAGAAAAGACCATATTGGCACCGCAGAGCCGCCGCAGAGCACCGCCATAAGCGTGCCTGTAGCTGCATATGGCTTCCCTCGGCGTCGCGCGTCATTGCCCCCACCCAGTGCGCGGCGTCGAGGTCCTTCCCCCGGTCCGAAAACCTCTCCACACCGCATTGGCATTCCCCGAGCGCCGTCCTAACGTGCGCTCCGAAACGGGATTACGGGAGACGAGACCATGCGCGATTTTCACAGGCCGGGGCGATCGGGCACCTATGCGACGAACGGGATGTGCGCCACCTCGCACCCGCTCGCCGCGAAGACCGCCATCGACATTCTCGAACGGGGCGGCAATGCCATGGATGCGGCGATCGCGGGGGCCGTTCTGCTGGGCCTCTGCGAGCCACAGATGACGGGCATCGGCGGCGATTGCTTTGCGCTTTTCACCACGCCCGGTTCTGACACGATCCGCGCGCTCAACGGCTCGGGCCGCGCGCCCGCCGCCGCCTCCGCCGAAGCGCTGCGCGCGGCGGGGCACGCGACCGTGCCGCTCCACAGCGCCCACGCCGTCACCGTTCCGTGCGCGATAGACGCCTTTTGCAGGCTTGCCGCCGATCACGGGCGGCTTGGCCTCGACGCGCTGCTGGCCCCTGCGATCCGCTATGCCGAAGAGGGGGTGCCGGTCGCGCCGCGGGTGGCCTTCGACTGGCCGCGCGCGGGAGAGGCGCTGCAAGGCCACGGGCTCAGCCATTTCAGCCGGGGTGGCAAACCGATCGCCACGGGCGAGATTTTCCGCGCCCCCGGTCAGGCCGAGGTGCTGCGCCGCATTGCCAAAGACGGGCGCGCCGCCTTTTACGAGGGCGAGGTGGCCGAGGACATGCTTGCCGCGCTGGGCGCACTTGGCGGCGTGCATGAGGCCGCCGATTTCGCCGCCGCAGAAAGCGATTACACCGACCCGGTGAGCGGCGATTACAAGACTGCGACGCTGGTCGAGCATCCGCCCAACGGCCAGGGGGCGACGGCGATTCTGCTGCTGAACATCCTGGGGCATTTCGACCTGGCCGCCATGGATCCGCTCGGGGCTGAACGTCTCCATATCGAGGCCGAGGCCACCAAGCTTGCCTATGACGCGCGCAACCGCTTCATCGCCGACCCGGACCACATGACGCGGCTGGATCACATGCTCTCGCCCGAGACGGCGGCGCGCCTTGCCGCCCTCATCGACCCGAAACGCGCCATGGCGGCGGCGCAACCGCTCACCGAGGCGGTGCATCGCGACACGATCTATATCACCGTGGTGGACCGCGACCGCATGGCGGTGTCGTTCATCTATTCGATCTTCCACGGCTTCGGCTCGGGCATCGCGTCGGAAAAATTCGGCATCCTGCTGCAAAACCGCGGCGCGGGCTTCACGCTGGAGGCAGGCCACCCCAACGAGCTGGCAGGCGGCAAACGGCCCATGCACACGATCATTCCCGGCATGCTGGCGGAAAATGGCCGCGTGATCCTGCCCTTCGGTGTCATGGGCGGCTCCTACCAGTCCACGGGGCACGCGCGGCTTGTCTCGAACATCGTCGATTTCGGCATGGATGTGCAGACGGCCATCGACGCGCCGCGCGCCTTCGCCGATCCGGCGGGGCTCAAGCTCGAGCGCGGCTTTGCCCCCGAGGTGGCACAGGCCCTCGCTGATCTCGGCCATGAGGTGATCGTCCCGCCCGAACCGCTTGGCGGCGCACAGGCGATCCGCATCCACCAAAACGGGTTGCTCGAGGGTGGCAGCGACGCGCGCAAGGACGGCTGCGCGCTCGGCTACTGACCAGAGGGGCGGGGGAAACCCCGCCTCAGTTCAACTGGAAATGCAGCGGGTAATGCCCGTCCTCGAACGGACCGAAGAGATCGGGGATATCGGGGTGATCAACCGGCTCTCCTGAATAGTCGGCGACAAGGTTCTGTTCGCTGACATAGGCCACGTAATAGCTCTGCTCGTTCTCGGCCAGAAGGTGATAGAACGGCTGTTCACGCTCGGGGCGGCTCTCCTCGGGGATGGCGGCATACCATTCCTCGGTGTTGGAAAACTGCGGATCGACATCGAAGATCACCCCCCGAAAAGGGTGTTTCCGATGGCGCACCACCTGGCCCAGACCGTATTTTGCGTGTGTCTTGATCATTTGCATTGCCCTAGCACAGATATTTACCGCTGCAAGCCGGGTTTGTCCAATGCCGCTCGCAACACCGCCGGAAACAGTCTGTGAACGCGGGCGTGACAGCCCCGAAATAGCCGCCGGGACGGATTCGTGATTTCCCCCAAGCGACAAATCCGTTAGACTTTACCAAAACAAACGCGAAAGCGAGAGGCAGATGAGCAGGATTTTTCGCACCGTTCTGGTGCTTTTCGTGTTGTCCTCCTGTGGCGGCGGCTCGGGCTATGGCACCTCGCCGCGCGATCTTGACAATGCCTGTGCGATTCTGGACGAGCGGCCCGAATATGCCCGCGCCTTCCGCGCCTCCGAGCGCCGCTGGGGCGTGCCCGCGCATGTCCAGATGGCGACGATCTATCAGGAGAGCAAGTTCATCTCGGATGCGCGCACGCCCTATCGCTGGTCGCTCGGTGTGATCCCCACGGGGCGGATCAGTTCGGCCTATGGCTACAGTCAGGCGCTTGACGGCACATGGGAGGAATACCTTGCCGCCAGCGGGCGTTTCGGCGCGCAGCGCACGGATATCCACGACGCGGCGGATTTCATCGGCTGGTACATGGCCCAATCCACCGAACGGTTGGGAATTTCCCCCGACGATGCGCGCAGCCAGTATCTGGCCTATCACGAGGGGCGCAGCGGCTTTGCCCGCGGCAGCTACAATGCCAAGCCGTGGCTGGTGCGCGTCTCCGCCGAGGTGGACGCGCGCGCGCAACGCTACCGCGCGCAGCTTGGCACCTGCCGCGCGGGGCGCGGCCTCGTGTGATCAGCGGTCGATCCGCATCCGGTCCTTGCCGGGGATGACAAAGTTCTCGTCTGCAAGGCTCACATTCTTGGCCAGATCGCCAAGAATCACCGTGGTGCGCCCGCCATTGGCGTCGTTGATGATCCATTGCCGCAATTCGACCGGATCGGCGGTGAACACGAGGTCGATGCTGCCGTAATCCGGGTTGTCGGGGTCCTGCGCGCGCACTGTCGTGGTGGTGCCGTCGCTGACATGGCCGGTCACCATCTTCGCACGCCCCAGATTGACGTTGCGCTCCAGGATGATCTTGAGCGGCGTGCGGTGCAGCGGATAGCCCTGCCGCTCGTTCGAGCGCGGATCGACGATTCCGACCGTGTCGCCATCGGCCACCACCAGCGCCGACTCGGGCGGGTCATACTCGAACCGCACCCGACCGGGACGCTTGAGCAGGATGCGACCGGTGCTGACCGACCCATCCTCGTTCACCTGCGTGAACTGCCCCTGAGCGGTGCGCAGACCGTTGAGATAGGTCGAGATTTCCCCGAGCGAGAGCTTTTCCGCCGCCGCCGGGAGGGCCATCGCCGCCCACAGGACGGGAACCATCAGGTATCGCATATGTCTCATGCCGCTCAGATAAGCACCCCCGCGCCGGATTGCACGGGGGAAAGTGTGTGGAAATCATCGGCAGGGCAATCTTGCGCCACTTGAGAACATTTAGTGAACACTCTATGCTTGCCGCCATGAACGCCCCGCTTCTCACCCGCGCGCCACGCGCCACGCTGCCGCTTGTCGGCGCAGTGTCGCTCACGCTCGGGCGGGTGCATGAGGGGTGCGGGCCCGCGCGCCATACGTTCGCGATGCTCGTTGCGGGGGCGCTTGCCGGACCGGTGCTCTGGATTGCGCCGCGCTGGCTTTGCGACCGGCCCCATCCTGACGGCATCCGCCCCTTCGCGGGACCAGAGCGCTTTCTCTTCGCCGCCCCGGATCGGGCCACGGACCTGCTTTGGTGCATGGAGGAGGCGCTGCGCAGCGGCGCGGTGCCGCTTGTCGTGGCCGACCTGCCCGCGCCGCCCGGCCTCACCCCGGTGCGTCGCCTGCATCTGGCCGCCGGGGAAGGTGCGGCGCGCGCGCCTCATCCCCCCCTCGGCCTGTTGCTCACCCCCGGTGAGGGCGGCGCGCCGGGGGTCGAGAGCCGCTGGCACATGGCCCCCGACCACACGCCGCAGGCCGACCGCTGGCATCTCGCGCGCCGCCGCGACCGCAGCGCGCCCCCCGCCGACTGGCACCTCTCGGGCCGTCCCGGCGACTGGGCGCTCAAGCAAACGTGACATCCGTTTGCCCGCGCGGTGCGTATCCTGACATATGATGCGCTGCCTTGCCCTCGCCCTGTGCCTTCTGGCCCCGCCCGCCACCGCCGCGCCCGAGGCCTGGCGGCTTGATGTCGCGGCCTCTTCCGTCGGTTTCACCTATGATCTCGCCAGCGCGGACAATCGCGGCACCATGCCCGTGGCTGCCGCCGATATCCGCCTCGATCTGCGCGACATCACCGCAAGCACGGTCACGGTGACGCTCGACGCGCGCGGGGCACGGGCAGGGTTCTTCCTCGCCACGCAGGCGATGCAGGGGCCGCAGGTGCTCGATACCGCGAACCACCCAGCGATCACCTTCCGCTCCACCGCGATAACCGGCACACCCCGCGCCGCCCGGATCGAGGGGCTGCTGAGCGCCCGTGGCGTCACCCGCCCCGTCACCCTCACCGCCGCGCTCTACCGCACGCCGGACACCGATCCGGCCACGCTCGACAGCCTGACGGTGCTGCTGACCGGCGCGATCGACCGCCACGATTTCGGTGCGTCGGGCTTTGCCGATCTGGTTGGACCGATGATAGGGCTGAGAATCGTGGCAAGGGTCGAGCGGTAGGGACATCAACCGGGGTGTTGCGAGGACGAGTAGCGCGGCATGTCCTCAGCGCGACAGCACACCCGCAAGTTTGTCGGCATAGCCTTCCCTGCTGCCGCCCGTGTGCTCGCCGGTCCATCGGGCAATCACACCGCGCAGCTTGTCATTTTCGTCGATCATCCCGGCCACGGTCTCTGCGCCGCGCTGCATGGTGGCGTGAGCCTCGGGCCAGATTTGCGGCTCTTGCCAGATTGCCACGGCGACACAGGCCACCAGCATCAGGCGCACACTCCACGCCCAGCCCCGCGCCTTGCGCGCGCGGGCGGCATAAATCTCCTCTCGCGGAGTGCGGGGGGCGTGGATCATGGACATTGCGGCAGGCTATTGCCCGCACATGGCGGAAATGCGGCGCAATCCGGGCCGCGTTGCGGCGTCAGAGGTTTTCGGCCTGCGGCATCCCGAGGATGTGATACCCGCCATCCACATGGATCACCTCGCCGCTGGTGCAGGCCCCGGCATCCGAGGCCAGCCAGACGGCGGTGCCGCCGATGGCCTCGAGCGTCGCGTTGGCGCGCAGCGGCGCGTTCAACTCGGTGTGGCGAAAGGTCTTGCGCGCGCCGCCGATGGCCGCGCCCGCCAGCGTCTTCATCGGGCCGGGGCTGATCGCGTTGACGCGGATCCCGTCGGGACCAAGGTCATTGGCCAGATAGCGGGTCACCGATTCGAGCGCCGCCTTGGCCACGCCCATCACGTTGTAATTCGGCACCACCTTGTTCGATCCCTGATAGGTCAGCGTCAGAAGCGTGCCGCCCTCCGCCTTCATCATCGGATAGGCGCGGCGCGCCACCTCGATCAGGGAATAGGCCGATATATCCAGCGAATGTTTGAAATTTGCGCGGCTGGTGTTGAGGAACCGACCCGTCAGTTCGGACTTGTCCGAATAGGCGATGGCATGGACGACGAAATCGATCGTCGGCCAGCGCTGCGCCAGCGCGGCAAATCCTGCGTCGAGCGAGGCATCGTCGGTCACATCCGCATCGATCAGAAGATCCGAACCGAGGCTCTCGGCCAGCGGTGCCACGCGCTTGCCAAAGGCCTCGCCCTGATAGGTGAAGGCCAGATCGGCCCCCGCCGCGCGCATCGCGCGGGCAATGCCCCATGCGATCGAGCGGTCATTGGCCACGCCCATGATCAGCCCGCGCTTGCCCTGCATCGAGAGTGTCATTTGCGTTTCATCCCCGATATTTGCTCAGCAGCATCGAGCCGTTGGTGCCGCCGAACCCGAAACTGTTGGTCATCACCACATCAAGCCCCGCATTATCCACACGGGCAGTGGCAATCTCGGCCGGATCGAGCGCCGGATCGAGCGTTCCGACATTGATGGAGGGCGCGATGAAATCGTCCTGCAACATCAGAAGGCAATAAATCACCTCCTGCGCGCCGGTGGCCCCCTGACTATGACCCGCCATAGACTTGGTGGAACTGATCGGCGGGGTGGTGCCACGCCCGAAGATGCGCCGCACCGCCTCCACCTCGCCCACGTCGCCGACGGGCGTCGAGGTGCCATGCGCATTGATATAGCTGACCTTTCGCCCCTCCGGCAGGGTCTCGAGTGCAAGGCGCATCGCCCGCTCGCCGCCCTCGCCCGAAGGTGCCACCATGTCCGCCCCGTCCGAGGTGGCACCGTAACCCGTCACCTCGGCATAGATCTTCGCGCCCCGCGCCTTCGCGCGCTCCAGTTCTTCCAGCACGACGATCCCGCCACCGGCCGAGATCACGAACCCGTCGCGCCCCGCGTCAAACGCGCGGCTCGCGGTCTCGGGCGTGTCGTTGTATTTCGACGACATCGCGCCCATGGCGTCAAAGAGGCACGACAGCGACCAGTCCAGTTCCTCGCCGCCGCCCGCGAACATCACGTCCTGCTTGCCGAACATGATCTGCTCGGCGGCGTGGCCGATGCAATGCAGCGAGGTGGTGCAGGCCGAGGTGATCGAATAGTTCAGTCCCTTGATCTTGTAGGCGGTGGCCAGATTGGCCGAGATCGTGGAACACATCGTCTTGGGCACGGCAAAGGGCCCGATCCGCTTGGTCGATCCGGTCTGCAAGGCCGTCTGATGCGCCGCCAGCATCGCGCTGGTCGACGGCCCGCCCGAGCCGGCCACCACGCCCGTGCGCGGGTTGACCACGTCACTCTCCTCAAGGCCCGCATCGGCGATGGCCTGACCCATGGCGATATGGGCATAGGCAGCCCCCCCGCCCATGAAGCGCAGCGCGCGCTTGTCCACATGCTCGGCGATATCGAGGTCGATCATCCCCGAGACACGGCTGCGAAACCCGTGCTCGGCCATGTCCTCGTTGAACCGGATCCCGGATTTGCCCGCCTTGAGCGAGGCCAGAACCTCAGCGGCATTATTGCCGATGCTGGACACGATCCCCAGCCCGGTCACCACGACTCGACGCATCGCCCCCTCCTTCATTGCCATGGTGGCTCAGTTCTCGCTGAGCGCCACCTTCATGTCCTTGACCTGATAGATCACTTCGCCATCGGCTTCGACGCGGCCATCGGCCACGCCCATGGTCAGACGCCTTGTCTGCACCGCCTTTGTGAAATCCACGTGATAGGTCAGCATGGTGCGGTCGGGGCGCACCATGCCGGTCAGCTTGACCTCGCCCACGCCCAGCGCATAGCCCCGCCCCTGCCAGCCGCGCCAGCCAAGGTTGAAGCCGGTGAGCTGCCACAGCCCATCAAGGCCCAGACAGCCCGGCATGATCGGATTGCCGGGAAAATGACACCCAAAGAACCAAAGGTCAGGGCGGATGTCGAACTCGGCCACCACGTGCCCCTTGCCATGCGCGCCACCATCGCCGGAAATTTCGGTGATCCGGTCCATCATCAGCATCGGCGGTTCGGGCAGTTGCGCGTTGCCCGGCCCGAAAAGCTCTCCGCGCGCGCATTTCAACAGGGCATCGCGGTCGAAACTGCTCGGATATTCGGCCATTCGGGCGACCCTTTCATGGTCAAGGTCAGAGGGCTAATATTTCAAACCCTGTAACACCGGGCAATTCCCCGTTGCAACCCTGCGCCGCATCTGCGCGCATCTTTCGCGACAGAGGTTTTTGTTTGAAATCCGGTGCCCTGCCGCCTTAATATGCAGTCAATGAGACGGAAGGATCTGTCATGACCGTGCACAGCGCATCGCGTTCCACCAAGATCGCATCTGAGATCGCCTCGGACTGGCTCGGCTCGGTCGGGCTGCGCCCTACCCGGCAACGCGTGGCGCTGGCGCGGCTTCTGGTGGGCGACGGACAACACCGCCATGTCACCGCAGAGAGCCTTTTCGCCCGCGCCCGCGCGTCCGGCGAAAGCGTGTCGCTCGCCACGGTCTACAACACGCTCAAGGCGTTCTGCGACGCGGGTCTCTTGCAGGAGATCACGGTCGACGGCACCAAGAGCCATTTCGACACCAACACCCACGACCACCCGCATTTCTACTGGGAAGACGAGAACCGGCTGACCGACGCGCCCGCGGAGGATCTGGAGATCGCCCGCCTGCCCCGCGCCCCCGAAGGCGCCGAAATCGCCAGCGTCGACGTTGTAATCCGCCTGCGCCGCAAGCGCTGAGAGAGCGGCTCCGCCGATCGCCCCGGCCTGACCACGCGGCGCGTGGGTCTTATCCCAAAAAATATTATCGTTACTTATCATAGCTTTGTCTTGAAATCCTTGAACCCGGGGAATTTTCTCCGGGGCCGGTGCGTTGTCAGGCCAGCGATCACGCCACGACACTCCCGCGCAGCGAAAAGGACCCGATCATGACAACCGAGCGTTTCTCACCCCCGCATCTCACACGGCGTTTCGTCCTGACCACAGCCGCCGCAGGCGCGGTCACGGCCCTTGCCGGCTGCGTCCCCGACATGCCGGTGTCGCTCTCGCCAGGTAGCGCGGCCAATCTCGAATTCGGCCTCTGGGCCGGGGTGCCGGGCGCGCGCTTCGGACAAGCCGTCAACCGCGCCGTTGGCCCCCGCCGCATCCGCGGGCCGCGTCAATGGACGCACCCGATCACCGGCAAGCGCCTGACCATCTATGTCCGCACGAAATGGGAGCGCACAGGCACCAAGACCAGCTATTACACCCTGCGCGCCGACGGCACAGCACTTGCGCGCGTTTTCGACAAACGCCCCGGCAAGCCCGACAGATATTTCACCGATGACGCCTTCATGCCCGTCGGCCCGTGGCGCAGCGGCATGACGAAAAGCTACCGCATGACCGAGCATTCCCGCGGCAAGGCACGGCGCTACACGGTCTCGATCCAGGTGACCCGGTCCTCCTTTACCCACAAGGGGCACCCCGGTTCGATGGAATATATCTGGACCCAAAGGGAAGCCTCGGGAACCAAGACGGCGCAACTGCGCTATGTCTACAGTCCCGGCCTCGGTCTCGTGGATGTCAAGAACCTGATGAAATGACAGGCACGCACCCCGCCCGTGAGAGGGCGACCCCCCCTCGGGCGGGGCGCGGCGCTCAGCCGATTTCGACCAGTTCGATGGCGAAGGTCAGGTCGCGCCCCGCCAGCGGGTGATTGGCATCAAGCACCACCTGTTCGTCGGTCACCTCGACCACCGTCACCGGCATCACCTGCCCCTGCGGCGTCTGCACCTGCAACTGCGTGCCCAGATCAAGCGGGATCTCGGCGGGAATATCGGCGCGCGGCACCGCCTGACGCGCGCTCGGGTCGGCCTGACCATAGGCATCGTCGGCGGGCACCTCCACGATCTTTTTCTCGCCCACGCTCATGCCCGGAATGGCGGCGTCGAGGCCGGGGATGATCTGCCCCGAGCCGACAGTGAATTCGAGCGGATCACGCCCTTGGGAGGAATCGAAGGTCTCCCCGTCCGAGAGCGTGCCGGTGTAGTGAATACGGACGGTATCGCCCGCTTTGACCTGCGTCATGTGCTATCCAATGCTTTGAGGGGGGGTGGGTTTGCAAGGCCGCGCGTCGCTGCGCGGGTGCTTGTGCGATATCGCAGCCTACCCGAGCCGAAACGGATTCGCAAACCCCTCGCCGCCGCTGTCAAAAACCTGCGACAAGCGGGGCAATCGCCGCGACACTGTCTTTGGGCGCGCCACGGCGCCCACCCCCTTCCCCCTCCCCCGCATCCGTGCAAGTCTCCGCGCGAAACGCGACAAGGGGATACGCCATGCCGATCACCACCTGCATCTTCGACGCCTACGGCACGCTCTTCGACGTGGCCGCCGCCGCGCGCAATGCCGCGACCGAGCCGGGGCGTGAGGGCTTCGCCCGCCACTGGCCCGCCATCGCCGAGAAGTGGCGCCTCAAGCAGCTTCAATACACCTGGCTGCGCGCGGTGATGGGGGCGCATATCGGCTTTTGGCAGGTGACGCAGGACGGACTTGACTGGGCGCTCGAATCGGAAGGGTTGCAGGACGATACCGAGTTGCGCGCGCGGCTTTTGCAACTCTACTGGGAGCTTGCCGCCTACCCCGAGGTGCCCGCCATGCTCGCCGCGCTCAAGGGTGCGGGCAAACAGACCGCGATCCTCTCGAACGGTGCCCCCGACATGCTTGACGGTGCAGTACGCTCGGCGGGGATCGGCGACCTTCTGGACGATGTGCTCTCGGTCGAGAGCATCGGCATCTACAAGCCCGCCCGCGTGGTCTATGACCTTGTCGGCCAGCGTTTCGGCTGCGCGCCCGACGAGGTGCTTTTCGTCTCGTCAAACGGCTGGGACGCCTGCGCCGCCGCCGGTTACGGGTTTCAGACCGCCTGGGTCAACCGCGCGGGCGACCCGGTGGACCGCCTGCCCGCCACCCCCGACCGGCAGCTTGCGGACCTCAGCGGCATCCCGGCGCTGGCGGACGCATGATGGCACGCTTTACCACCTCCGATGGCCTCTCGCTGCATTTCGAGGATGAGGGCACCGGCGCGCCCGTCCTCTGCCTTGCGGGCCTCACCCGCAACAGCGCCGATTTCCAGTTCCTGCTGCCGCATCTCGGCGAACACCGCGTGATCCGGCTCGATTATCGCGGGCGCGGGCAGTCGGACCACGCGCCCGATTTCATGACCTACAACATCCTGACCGAGGCCCGCGACGCGGTGGAATTGCTCGACCATCTGGGTTTGAGCCGCGTCACCCTCATCGGCACCTCGCGCGGCGGGCTGATCGCGATGGCGCTGGCCTATCTGACGCCTGATCGGCTCTCGGGCGTCGTGCTCAACGACATCGGCCCCGAAGTGGCCGCCGAGGGGCTGGAGCGGATCATGGATTACGTGGGCCGCGCGCCCGACCTGCCCGATCTCGACACCTGCGCCGCCGCGCTGGCCCATGTCCACGCCACCGGCTTTCCAGGCGTGCCGCTTTCCCGCTGGCGCGCGCAGGCCGAGGCGATGTTTGCCGAAACCCCCGGCGGCGGGCTGGCGCTGCGCTACGATCCCCGACTGCGCGACGCGCTCATCGGTCAGGCAGGCGCGGGCGAGGCCCCGGACCTCTGGCAGATGTTCGACGCGCTGCGCGAGGTGCCTCTGGCCGCCATTCGCGGGGCCAATTCCGACCTGCTCTCGCCCGAAACGCTGGCGAAGATGCAGGCCCGCCACCCTGGCCTCATCACCGCCACCGTGCCCGACCGGGGCCATGTCCCCTTTCTCGACGAGCCGGAGGCGCTTGCCGCGATCCACACCCTTCTGGAGCGCAGCGCATGACCGACATCACCCTCATACGCGCCGCCGCCGCCCGTCTTCAGGGCCACGCACGGCGCACGCCGCTCCTGTCGTCGCCCTTCCTCGACGAGATCGCCGGGCGGCGTGTCTATGTGAAACCCGAATGCCTGCAACATACCGGCAGCTTCAAGTATCGCGGCGGGCGCTCGGCGGTCTCGGCGCTTGACCCCGACACGCGCGCGCGCGGCGTCATCGCCTTTTCCAGCGGCAATCACGCGCAGGGCGTGGCGCTGGCGGCGCAGCAATTCGGCGTGCCCTGCGTCATCATCATGCCCGCCGACGCGCCCCGCCTCAAGATCGACAACACCCGCGCCCTGGGGGCCGAGGTGGTGCTTTATGACCGCGCGCATGAGGACCGCGACAGCATCGGCGCGGCGCTCTCGTCCGAGCGGGGCCTCACGCTCATCAAGCCTTTTGACGATCGCCAGGTCATCGCCGGACAAGGCACGGTGGGGCTGGAAATCGCCGAGGATGCCCACGCCCTCGGGATCGAGACCGCCGATGTGCTGGTCTGCTGCGGCGGCGGCGGGCTCACCTCGGGCATTGCCCTCGCGCTCGAGGCCGACGCACCGGGCCTGCGCGCGCGCCCCGTGGAACCGGAGGGCTTCGACGATACCGCCCGCTCGTTGGCCAGCGGGCGGATCGAGCGCAACACGCGGCTTTCGGGCAGCCTTTGCGACGCGATCATCACCCCGCAGCCCGGCGCGATCACCTTCCCGATCATGGCCCGGCTCTGCGGCCCCGGCCTTGTCGTGACCGAGGACGAGGCGATGCGCGCCATGGCCCACGCCTTCCAGCGGCTCAAGCTGGTGGCCGAACCGGGCGGCGCGGTGGCGCTCGCCGCCGCCCTCTTTCACGGCGACCGGATCGAGGGGGATACGGTGATCTGCACCATCTCGGGCGGCAATGTCGATGCCACCATCTTTCGGGATGCCCTCGCCACACTGGACTGACCCATGCCCCTTGCCGCCTTCGACGACGTGACGCTGCATTATCTCGACGAGGGCACGCCTGACGGCCCGCCCCTCGTGCTCGCCCATGCCCTCGGCACCGGCACGCTCCTCTGGGACAACATCCTGCCGCTGCTGCCATCGGGCCTGCGCGTGATCCGCTATGACGCGCGCGGGCACGGGGCCTCCTCGACGCCGCCTGCGCCCTACACGATGGGCGCGCTCGTCCGCGACGCCGAGCGGCTTCTCGATCACCTGCGCGTGCGCGATGCCCTGTTCGTGGGCCTCTCCATCGGCGGCATGGTGGCGCAGGGGCTGGCGGTGAAACGCCCCGATCTCATCCGCGCGCTGGTGCTGTCGAATACCGGGGCCAAGATCGCCACACCCGAAATCTGGGCCGAGCGCATCGCCACCGCCCGCCGCCCCGGCGGCATGGCAGAGCTTGCCCGCGCCTCCTGCGACCGCTGGTTCCCGCGCTCCTTTGTCAGCGCCGGCCACCACCTGCCGTGGTTCGAGCATCTGTGCAAACACGACCCCGAGGGCTATGCCGGTTGCGCTGCCGCCATCGCAGGCACCGATTTCTACACAACCACCTCGGGGCTGCGCCTGCCCACGCTCGGCATTGCCGGGGCCGAGGACGGCTCCACCCCGCCCGACCTTGTGCGCGAGACCGTCGATCTTGTCCCCGGCTCGCAATTCCGCCTGCTGCGCGGCACCGGCCATGTGCCGCCCATCGACGCGGCCCCTGCCTATGCCGCCTGCCTCGGGGAATTTATCGCCGCCACGGGACATATCCGTCAGCCGTGACGCAAACGGGCTTGCGGACACGGGCGAATCCCGTTCTGCTGTGAAAAAATCACGGAGAAATTCATGAGACCCATCAAGGCCGCCGTCTGCCACAGCTTCGGCGCTCCGCTCACCATAGAGGACGTATCCCTGCGCGCGCCAGAGGCGGGCGAGGTCGAGGTCACGCTCGACGCGGTGGCGATCTGCCATTCGGACATCACCTATGCCGAGGGCGGCTGGGGCGGCTCGCTCCCGGCCGTCTATGGTCACGAGGCGGCGGGGCGCGTGCGCGAGATTGGCGCCGGCGTCACCGGTATGGCCGTCGGCGATCCGGTCGTGGTCACGCTCATTCGCGCCTGCGGGCACTGCAGCCCTTGCGCGGGCGGGCGGCCCACCGGCTGCGAGACGCCCTATGACGGCGATCACGGGCCCCTCACCATGCCGGATGGCGGCAAGCTGCATCAGGCGATGGCCTGCGGCGCCTTTGCCGAGGCGGTCGTGGTCCATCACAGCCAGGTCGTGCGCCTGCCCGAAGGCATCGACATGGCCGCCGCCTCGCTTCTGGCCTGCGGAGTGATCACCGGCGTGGGGGCCGTGGTCAACGCCGCCCATCTGCGCGCAGGCGAGGACGTGGTCGTGATCGGCGCGGGCGGCGTCGGCCTCAACGCCATTCAGGGCGCGCGCATCGCGGGCGCGCGCCGCATCGTCGCCGTGGACATGAGCGACGAGAAACTCGCCGTCGCGCGTGAATTCGGGGCCACCGACGGGGTGCTTGCGACCGGCGAGATGCCCTGGCGTGCAGCCAAGGCCGCCATGGGGCGCGGCGCGGACGCGGTCTTTGTCACCGTGGGCGCGGCGCGCGCCTATGACGAGGCGCCGCGCTACCTTGCCGGGGGCGGAAGGATGATCATGGTCGGGATGCCTCATACCGGCGCGACAAGCCGCTACGAGGCCGGGAATTTCGCCGCCGCCGGTCAGGCGATGATCGGCTCCAAGATGGGCGAGACGGTGATCCGCCGTGATATTCCGTGGATGGTCGATCTCTACGAACAGGGCCGGCTCAAGCTCGACGAGCTGATCTCGGGCCGCTGGTCGCTCGAACAGATCAACGAGGCCATCGCCGACACCAAATCCGGGGCCGCGCGGCGCAACGTAATCGTCTTTGACTGAACGACCGCGCGCGCACCATGGCGCCGCGCCCAGAGACACCGGAGGCCGCATGAAACTCGCCGATCTCGACATCATCGTGACCGCCCCGCCCGCGCCTGGCTGGGGCGGGCGCTACTGGATCCTGGTGAAACTCACCACCGATACCGGCCTGACCGGCTGGGGCGAATGTTATGCCTCCTCGGTGGGTCCCGACGCCATGCGCGCCGTGATCGAGGATGTGTTCGCGCGCCACATGGCCGGGGAAAACCCCGAAAACGTTGAAAAAATGTTCCGCCGCGCCTATTCCTCGGGCTTCACGCAGCGCCCCGACCTCACGGTGATGGGCGCCTTTTCCGGCCTGGAAATCGCCTGCTGGGACATTCTGGGCAAGGCGCGCGGGCGCCCCGTCTGGGCGCTTCTGGGCGGGCGGATGAATGATCGCATCCGCGCCTATACCTATCTCTACCCCCTGCCCCATCACGATCTGACCGCTTTCTGGACCTCCCCCGAGATGGCCGCCGAAAGCGCGCTTGAAGCGGTAAGCCGTGGATACACAGCGATAAAATTTGACCCCGCCGGTCCCTACACCATGCGTGGCGGGCATATGCCGGCCATGTCCGACATCGCGCTTTCGGCGGAGTTCTGCCGCGCCATTCGCGAGGCCGTGGGCACCCGCGCCGACCTGCTGTTCGGCACCCACGGTCAGTTCACCCCCGCCGGGGCCATCCGTCTCGGGCAGGCGCTGGAGCCTTATTACCCGCTCTGGTATGAGGAGCCTGTTCCGCCCGACAACATCGCAGACATGGCCCGCGTCGCGCGCGCCGTGCGCATCCCCGTCGCCACCGGCGAGCGGCTGACCACCAAGGCCGAATTCGCCGCCGTGCTGCGCGCCGGGGCCGCCGAGATCCTGCAACCGGCACTTGGCCGCTCAGGCGGGATATGGGAAACGAAGAAAATCGCCGCCATCGCCGAGGCGCATGGCGCGCAAATGGCCCCCCATCTCTATGCCGGGCCGGTGGAATGGGCCGCCAATGTGGCCCTTGCGGTGTCGATCCCCAACATCCTGATGGCCGAGACCATCGAGACGCCCTTTCACGACGCGCTCATCAAGGGCGGTATCCGGGTCGAAAACGGCTTCATCCTCCCGCCCGAGGCCCCGGGTCTCGGCATCGAGGTGGACGAGGCGCTGGCGCGCGCCCACCCTTATACCGGCTACGGCCTGCACTTGCAGATGCAGGAGGCCCCCTGCGACTATGTCAATGGCAACAGCTTCGCCGGGGGCGCGCCGCTCAAGACCTAGGCCCGGCGGGGGCCTGCCCCCGCCGCCTGCCGCCTACTTGCGGGTCGCCCGGATCAGCGCGAGGATATCGCGCGCCGCCTCCGGGATATTCGTGCCGGGGCCGAAGATCGCCTTGACCCCCGCCTTTTTCAGGAAATCGTAATCCTGCTGCGGGATCACCCCGCCACAGATCACGAGGATATCGCCCGCGTCGCGCTCGGCCAGCGCCGCGATGAGCTTGGGTGCCAGGGTCTTGTGCCCCGCCGCCTGCGACGAGATGCCCACCACATGCACATCGTTGTCGATGGCGTCCTGCGCCGCCTCTTCGGGCGTCTGGAAGAGCGGACCCACATCGACGTCAAAGCCGATATCGGCAAAGGCCGTGGCGATGACCTTGGCGCCCCGGTCATGCCCGTCCTGCCCCATCTTGACCACGAGCATCCTTGGCCGCCGCCCCTCTTCCTCGGCGAATGTCTCGACGTCCTGCTGGATCGCGGCAAAGCCTGCATCGCCCTCGTAGGCCGCGCCATAGACGCCCGCGAGCGTGCGCACCTCGGCGCGGTGGCGTCCGAATTCCTTTTCCAATGCCATGCTGATCTCTCCCACAGTGGCGCGGGCGCGGGCGGCCTCGACCGCCGCGTCCAGAAGATTGCCGCCCTCGCGCGCGCGGCGCGTCAATTCGTCCAATGTCGCCTGACAGGCAGCCTCGTCGCGGCTGGCGCGGATGCGCTCCAGCCGGGCGATCTGGCTCCCGCGCACCTTGACGTTGTCGACATCAAGAATGTCGATCGGGTCCTCTTTATCCTTGCGATACTTGTTGACGCCGACGATGACCTCTGCGCCCCGGTCGATCATCGCCTGCCGCGTCGCCGCCGTCTCCTCGATGCGCAGCTTGGGCATTCCGCTCTCGACCGCCTTGGTCATGCCGCCCATCTCCTCGACCTCGCAGATCAGTTCCCAGGCCTTTTCGGCCAGGTCATGGGTGAGCTTTTCGACGTAGTAAGAGCCTGCCAGCGGATCGACCACTTTCGTCACGCCGGTTTCCTCCTGCAATATCAACTGCGTATTGCGCGCGATGCGGGCCGAGAACTCGGTCGGCAGGGCAATCGCCTCGTCAAGCGCATTGGTATGAAGGCTTTGCGTGCCGCCCAGAACCGCGCTCATCGCCTCATAGGCGGTGCGGATAACGTTGTTATAGGGGTCCTGTTCCTGAAGGCTGACACCGCTGGTCTGGCAATGGGTGCGCAGCATCTTGGATTTCTCATCCTTCGCGCCAAACTCGGTCATGATCCGGTGCCACAAGAGCCGCGCGGCGCGCAGCTTCGCCGCCTCCATGAAGAAATTCATCCCGATGGCGAAGAAGAACGACAGGCGCGGCGCGAAGCTGTCCACATCCATGCCCGCCGCGATGGCCGCGCGCACATATTCGCGCCCGTCGGCCAGCGTATAGGCCAGTTCCTGCACAAGGTTCGCGCCCGCCTCCTGCATGTGATAGCCGGAAATCGAGATCGAGTTGAATTTCGGCATGTGCAGGGCCGTGTAGCCGATGATGTCCGACACGATCCGCATCGAGGGCGCAGGCGGATAGATATAGGTGTTGCGGACCATGAATTCCTTGAGAATATCGTTCTGGATGGTCCCCGAGAGCAGCGCGCGATCATGCCCCTGCTCCTCTCCCGCGACGATGAAGCTGGCCAGAACCGGGATCACCGCACCGTTCATGGTCATGGAAACCGACACCTTGTCGAGCGGGATGCCGTCGAAGAGGATTTTCATGTCTTCAACGCTGTCAATCGCCACGCCCGCCTTGCCGACATCGCCCTCGACACGCGGGTGATCGCTGTCATAGCCGCGATGGGTGGCCAGATCGAAGGCGACCGAAACGCCCTGCTGCCCGGCGGCCAGATTGCGGCGGTAAAAGGCGTTCGATTCCTCGGCCGTGGAAAACCCCGCATATTGCCGGATCGTCCAGGGGCGGCCCGCATACATCGTCGCCTTGACCCCCCGGGTAAAGGGCGCGGCCCCCGGCAGTGTGCCCATATGCGGCAGGTCCGCCACGTCCTCTTCGGTATAAAGCGGGCGCACGGGGATGCCCTCGAGCGTGTGCCAGGTGAGATCGTCGGGCGAACGGCCCTTCATCTCCTTGGTGGCCAGATCACGCCAGATGTCGTGTTTCGAAGTCATGGTCTTGTCCTCTTTTCATCTGGGCGGCCGGCGGATGTGTCCCCGCCTGATCCGGCCCGGTTTCCTCGGCCAGTCGTGCCAATCCGTCCGCCCCGGCGGCGAGCCAGAACAGATCGTCGGCATATGAGTCGCGCAGCGCCGCGCGCTGTGCAGTGTCAAACGGCTGCCAGCGCCCCTCGCCCTCGGGCAAGAGGCCCGCATCGCCGCCGCGCAGCGCCACCGCGCGGCGCAGCGCCGCAAGATCGGGCGCGCGCCCCAGCCAGATCCGCGCCCCGCGACGCGGCACCTTTACCCCGGTCATGCTGGCCAGGCGCGTCTCGGGGCGGGAGGCGAAATGCTCATGCGGAAGGATCACCAGATCGACCCCCGGCAGCGCGCAGGCGATGTCCGTGATCACTGCGCGCCAGGGACGCCCGCCCGTCACCATCCGGTCGAGATCGCCGGGCAGGGGCAACCGATGCCCGCGCGCAACACCGTATGCCAGAACCGAGGACCACCACGCATCCGGCTCGCGGATCGAGAGCACCGCGCGCGTGATCCGCCCGTCGAAGGCATGGGCAAAGCGCGCCACCCGCTCGCCCACATCCGGGTAGAGCCGTGCCGCGCGCAGGCAGCGCCGCGGCGCGCCGATCATGTTCTCGTCGCTGACCGCAAGGCGCGTGATCCCCGCCGCGCGCACCGCCTCGAGCCGCAGCGCGATGCGCCCGCGCGCCCGCGTCAGTTGGGCCATGGTGGCGTGCCCGCCCGCCTGCGGGATCACGCCCGAAAGCACGCCGGCGCGCGTGACATCAGGTCCCCAGACGCCGATACCCTGCGCCGCGAGTGCGCCCGCATTGGCGCGCGCATAGTGCTGAAAACTCGTGGTGGCGGTCCGATGCGCCCCCAGATGCAGGATGATCTCCATGACCGCGCGTGCCCCTTGCCCTGCCGCGCCCCCATGGCGCATGGCCTCACATGCCAGCCTGCCGCAAACCCGTGAGCGCGGGATTAACCGCAAGGAATTTTGTCGCCCCGCCCATTCAGGCTTCGCTTTCGCGCCCGGCCCGCCTATATCTGAGCCAGCAGGAGAGTCCATGAAACACGTCTTCGCCTTTGTTTTGCTTGCCTTTACCGCCTCTGTCGCCTCTGCGGGAGAGACCGGCGAAAGCACCGCCAAGCCGTTCATCTTCCCGGCGGAAGATGTCAATTTGAACGATTTTCTCTGGCTCAAACGCCCGCTCGTCGTCTTTGCCGATACCCCCGCCGATCCGCGCTTCATCGAACAGATGGGATATCTGACCGAGCGTTCTGCCGTGCTTGACGAGCGTGATGTCGTCGTGATCACCGACACCGATCCCTCGGCACGCTCGGACATCCGCACGACATTGCGCCCGCGCGGCTTTGGCCTTGTGCTCATCGGCAAGGACGGGGTGATCCACCTGCGCAAGCCCACGCCATGGCAGGTGCGCGAGATCACCCGCACCATCGACAAGCTGCCGGTGCGCCAGCAGGAATTGCGCGAAGGGCGACCGGGGCGCAGCTGATCCGGCATCGCTCAGCCCTCTCCCTGAACCAGCAGGAGCCAGCCCGCATCGGGCACCATGAGCATGAGCGACCGCGTGTCCGTGTCCCAGCCCACCACCGTGCCGGGGCGGTCAAGCGCCGCGCGGAACCGCCCCTCGACATCCGCGTCCATGCAGGCACGCGCCTCGAGTGCCGCGCGCCGCATCGCCATGCCGGTGGCGCGGTCGTGATTGGTGATCGCCAAGAGCGCGGCATCGCCGCCCTGCCCCGCAAGCGCCAGCGCCGCCACACCCCGCGCCTCGAGCGCACGGCGCATCGAGGGTGCGCTGTCGGTCACGGGCAGCGCGGCCTTCACGGCCCGCGTCACCACCGCATAGACCCCCACGGCACAGTCCCGCCGCGCCGCGAACGAAAGCGTCTGACCCAGCGAGACCCAGGCCGCCAGCCGCCCGCGCTGCGCCGCCTCGCTGTCGCGCGCACAGGCCACGAGCGCCGCCAGACAGAGCAGAGCGCCAACGGGGCGGATATGGAGGCGCAGGGCGGTCATCCCCTCACTCGAATTCCATGATCACGTCGTCCACCGCCAGGCTGTCACCGGGACCTGCGTTGATCTTGGCCACCACGCCACGGCGTTCGGCGCGCAGGATGTTTTCCATCTTCATCGCCTCCACGGTGCAGAGCGCCTGCCCCTCCTGAACCTCCTGCCCTTCCTCGACCATGACCTTCACGATCAGACCCGGCATCGGGCAGAGCAGCAGTTTCGATGTATCAGCGCCAAGTTTCTCGGGCATTAACGCCGCCAGTTCCGCCTGACGCGGCGTGCGCACATGCACCTTGAGGTCGGCCCCCCGGCAGCGGATGCGGAAGCCGCCCGAAATCTTGCCGGTCTTGAGCACGAGCGGCGTGCCGTCCACGTCGAGCCGCGCCAGTTGATCGCCGGGCGTCCAGTCGCTCGTGACCCGCAGCGCGGCCCCGTCGGCAAAGTGGACCGTCGCGCCCTCACGGTCGGCGGCGATGGTGACCGCGTGGCTTTGCCCCTGAAGGGCCACCACCCAATCCTCGCCCACATGCCGCTCGTGATTGTCCATCCGCCCCGAAACGCGCGTGCGCCGGATTTCCGCCACCCGGTGCATGGCGGCGCTCGCGGCGGCGATGCGGCGCAGCATGTCGTCGGGCAGGGTCACGCCCTCGAAGCCATCGGGAAATTCCTCGGCGATGAAGGCTGTGGTCATCTCGCCCGCCACGAATTTGGGGTGATCCATCACCGCGCTCAGGAAGGGCAGGTTATGACCGATCCCCTCCACCTCGAAGCTGTCGAGCGCCACGCGCATCCCCTCGATGGCCGAGGCCCGGTCCGGCCCCCAGGTGCAGAGCTTCGCAATCATCGGGTCGTAATACATCGAGATCTCGCCGCCCTCGTAGACGCCCGTATCGTTTCGCACGGCCATGTCCCCGGCAGGCGCGTCGCCCTGCCATTTGCCGGTATCGAGGAGCGGCCCGGCGGCCACCTCTGCGGGCGGGCGGTACCGGGTGAGACGGCCAATCGAGGGCAGGAAGCCGCGATAGGGATCTTCGGCATAGAGGCGGCTTTCCATCGCCCAGCCGGTCAGGGTCACATCGTCCTGGGTAAAGGACAGTTTCTCGCCCGCCGCCACCCGGATCATCTGTTCCACCAGATCGACCCCGGTGATCAGTTCGGTCACGGGATGCTCCACCTGAAGGCGGGTGTTCATCTCGAGGAAATAGAAGTTGCGCGCGCCATCGACGATGAATTCCACTGTGCCCGCGCTGGCATAGCCGACCGCATGGGCCAGCGCCACGGCCTGCTCGCCCATGGCGCGCCGGGTGGCCTCGTCCAGAAACGGGCTCGGCGCCTCTTCTATCACCTTCTGGTTGCGGCGTTGGATCGAGCACTCGCGTTCGCCGAGATAGACACCGTTGCCATGAGAATCGCAGAGCACCTGGATCTCGATATGGCGCGGCTGCGTCACGAATTTCTCGATGAAGATGCGGTCATCGCCGAAACTCGAGGCCGCCTCGTTCTTCGAGCTTTGAAACCCTTCGCGCGCCTCCTCGTCGTTCCAGGCGATTCGCATCCCCTTGCCGCCGCCGCCCGCGCTGGCCTTGATCATCACCGGATAGCCGATCTGGTTGGAGATCGTCACGGCCTCCTCGGCATCGGCGATCAGGCCCATATAGCCCGGCACCGTGCTGACGCCCGCACCCTGGGCAATCTTCTTCGAGGTGATCTTGTCGCCCATGGCCTCGATCGCGCCCACCGGCGGGCCGACAAAGGCCACGCCTTCGGCCTCCAATGCCTTGGCAAAGCGCGGATTTTCCGACAGGAACCCATAGCCGGGATGAACCGCCCCGGCCCCGGTCTGACGGATCGCCGCCATCACCTTGTCGATCACGATATAGCTTTCGGAGGCGGGCGACGGACCGATGTGAACCGCCTCATCCGCCATCTGCACATGGAGCGCATGACGGTCGGCGTCCGAATGGATCGCCACCGTAGCGATACCCATCTTGCGGGCGGTCTTGATCACGCGGCAGGCGATCTCGCCCCGGTTGGCGATCAGGATTTTCTTGAACATTGCGGCGGTTCCTCTGCTTGCTTTCGGACACCCCGGACCAGGGGCCGGATCGGGACTGAACTACGCGTGGCGCAGGGGCAAACGCCCCGGCAAAACACGGCTGTGAACGGAAAAACGGGCGGCCTGCAAAACGCCGCAGGGCCGCCCGAGAGGGGAAGGGTAACGGCACGGGCCGCTGGGGAACAGGCCACCGTTACACGCCTCATGGTTGCACGGCGACCGTCGCGCACCAAGCCCGATATCGCGCAAACCGCGCCGTCGGCGAAGCCCCGCGCATCGGCCGGTGCCATGCGCGAAATCGCGCCGATCGGGTGCCGCACCGCCCATCATCGCGCCGCTCCGTCGAACACATCCGGAAACGACGCCCGCGCCACGTCAAGATCAAGCACCAGAAGCGCCTCATAGCTTTCGGGGTCGAACGGCTCTTCTGCGGGCTTGACCTCGCGCCCGAACAGCCAGCTCAGGCGCCCTGCATCCAGATTGCCGCGCTCGAACGGCTGATCACCGAAACAGAGCCAGAGCGCGCGCACGAACTCCGTGTCGGCGCGGCGATCTATGGGCTTGCGGTCCCGATAACGCTCGCGCGCAACCAGCGGCGTAATGCCTTTGGGATTGCCACGGCGAATGGTGAATTGATAATCCGTTCCCGGCAAACGCCCGGGAAAACCGCGATGCTTCAGCATGATGCGCCCCCCGGATGGCAGGGGCGATGCGCGGTGGATTGCGGCGAAGCGGGCGCTGCCGCCCGCTTCGCGCCAGCCTCGAAAGGCTTACTTGTATTTGCCGGTCGAAACCGGTTCGGTCGTGATCGGCTCGACCACAACGAATTCTTCTTCGGCCGGCTGCGCGCAAGCTGCGACAACTGCGATGAAGCCAAGGGCGAGGACGCTCTTGAGGGTCTTGGACATGTAAAACTCCTGTCTCTCGTTTCTGCGGTGAACGGCGTGCGCCGGCACATGGCCTTAGCCCGCCTTGTTGGCGAGGTAAAGGTCGCTTTCTTGCAACCTGATCTCACGCTAGCGGAAATCGAGCGATTTGAACATATTGAAAGCACGATCGCGCGCGATTGTGTCCGCAAAGCCGCACTCTCCGGCTTCCCCTGCGTCAGCGTCCCCATTGATTGCGCGTGCATGTCAGAACATCTCCCATATGCAGGCCCCGCCCTCGGGTCGAAAGGCCTCGAAAACTTGCGTCACCTCGGGATCATAGACCCCGAATACCGACTCGCGGTCGGCCAGCGAAATCACCACCTGCCTCGGCTGCGGCCCGATAATGGATATTCGCGGCAGGGCGTGGCTCTCGCAAAGCCATGTCAGATCGTCGCCGATTACCGCCAATTGTCCGGCCCCCCCGTCAAACGCCCCGGCCACATAGCGGAACCGGTAGATCAGCCCGCCGCCTTCGGGGCGATCGGTCAGCACCTCATGAAACCGCGCCTCAAGCCCCGAGGGCAGCCGCAGCGCCTCCTCCTGCGCTGCGGCTGCAAGGCCAAGCACGAGAGCAGGCACGATCACGGCCCGCCTCATCATGCCCGACCTGTCCATCGCGCCCGATGACGCGGATCGTCCAGAAGCCATGTGACGCGCGCCTGCGCGCCGGGCGGCACACGGCCCACCACCGCGCCCCCCGCCACCATATGCAGCCCTTCGGCCACGCGCCGCACGCGCACCACGGGCGCGAACCCCCGCACGTGCCGCAGCATCCGCCACAGATCCTGCCGCACCAGATGCGCCAGCCTGCGCCGCCCGACCGCGTCCGGCAAGACCGTCTCGGCCGCCAGATCGAAGCGCACGGGCAAGCGCCGCGCCAGCGTCAGCGCCCCCCCCTCCTCGATCACATGCCAGCGGTCGCGGCCCATGGTCTTGCAGCCTCCGGTTTCATCGTTCCTGAAATACTCCGGGGAGGGCACCCGCAAGGGCGACGGGGGCAGCGCCCCCTTTCCCCTTTCCCCTCTCCCTCAGAGCGGAATATTGTCGTGCTTTTTCCAAGGGTTGCTCAACTTCTTGTTGCGCAAGCTGGCGAAGGCCCGGCTGACCCGCATCCGCGTCGAGCGCGGCTGGATCACCTCGTCGATAAAGCCCCGCTCGGCAGCAACGAAGGGGTTGGCGAAACGGTCCTCGTAGCTTGCGGTATGCGCGGCGATCCGGTCCGCATCGCCCAGATCGGCGCGATAGATGATCTCGGTCGCCCCCTTTGCCCCCATCACCGCGATTTCCGCGGTTGGCCAGGCATAGTTGAAATCGCCGCGCAGATGCTTGGACGCCATCACGTCATAGGCCCCGCCATAGGCCTTGCGGGTGATCACCGTGACCTTGGGCACCGTCGCCTCGCCATAGGCAAAGAGCAGTTTCGCACCATGCTTGATGACGCCGCCGAATTCCTGCCCCGTGCCGGGCAGGAAACCGGGCACGTCGACAAAGGTCAGGATCGGGATTTCGAAACAGTCACAAAAGCGGACGAAGCGCGCGGCCTTGCGGCTGCTGTCGATGTCGAGACACCCCGCCAGCACCATCGGCTGATTGGCCACGACACCCACGGTCTGCCCCTCGAGGCGAATGAAGCCGGTGATGATGTTCTTCGCGAAATCTTCCTGAATTTCGTAGAAATCGCCCTCGTCGGCGACCTTGAGGATCAATTCCTTCATGTCGTAGGGCGTGTTGGCATTGTCGGGGATGAGGGTATCAAGGCTCGGCTCGACCCGCCCCGGTTGATCGAAGAAGGGACGCACGGGCGGCTTCTCGCGATTGCTCAGGGGCAGGAAATCCACCAGTCGCCGCACCTCGGCCAGTGCCTCGACATCGTTCTCGAAGGCCCCGTCGGCGACGCTCGACTTGCGGGTGTGGGTCGAGGCACCGCCCAGTTCCTCGGCGCTCACCACCTCGTTGGTCACGGTCTTGACCACATCGGGGCCGGTCACGAACATGTAGGAGGTGTCGCGCACCATGAAGATGAAATCGGTCATCGCCGGCGAATAGACAGCACCGCCCGCGCATGGTCCCATGACAAGGCTGATCTGCGGCACCACGCCGCTCGCCATGATGTTGCGCTGGAACACCTCGGCATAGCCCGCAAGACTTGCCACGCCTTCCTGGATACGCGCGCCGCCCGAATCGTTGATGCCGATCACGGGTGCGCCGTTCTGCATCGCCATGTCCATGATCTTGCAGATCTTCTCGGCGTGCGTTTCCGACAGGGACCCGCCGAAGACGGTGAAATCCTGGCTGAACACATAGACCATGCGCCCGTTGATCGTGCCCCAGCCGGTCACCACCCCGTCGCCATAGGGGCGGTTCTTCTCCATGCCGAAATCGGTGCAGCGATGCGCCTTGAACATGTCGAATTCTTCAAAACTGCCCTCGTCGAGCAACAGCTCGATGCGCTCGCGCGCCGTGAGTTTGCCGCGCTCGTGCTGCGCCTCGATGCGCCCCTGCCCGCCACCAAGCCGGGCTTCGGCACGGCGGCTTTCGAGTTCCTGAAGAATGTCTTTCATGGCTCTCCCCTTCTCTCTGCCGCGCACATTAGGACGCCGGGCCCGCGAAACCAAACGGAATTCGGCAAATTTGCAAAGTAATGAAAAGTTTTATCTGAATATCTGAAATACTGCAAACCCCGACATGCGATCCGCGCCGCTTGTCGGATGTCGGACACAGGAAATAATGTCCATTAGCAGGCTGCTGAAATAGTCCTGCCTCGACAACGATTTGAGAACATGATTCACCCTTTGCACGATAATGTCGGGGGTGAAGATGCGCGGGATGGACGAGACGAGCGGGTCACTGTTCAACTATGTCGATCTTGAGCAGCGCATCCCGGAGCGACACCCGCTACGCGAGATCAGGCAGGTGGTCATGTATGGATGGCTCCCGCGGGGCAAGAGATTTTCGGTTGATGCTGGCATGATTTCGGTTGCGGCCATGTATACGGCGTCTGAGTTGCAGCACGGT